>PACM01000015.1 GCA_002700125.1 Dehalococcoidia bacterium | reverse complement strand
CCATTGCGTGAAATAAAGTTTGAGTATATATCAAATAAAATCCGGAATCCTTTAAATCCGGCTGGGGGACGATATATATTATTATCATCATCCATGTATGGTGGAATCCTGGGCGGTAAAAAGCACTTTTATAAAATACAGGGAGAGTATCGCAAATATGTAAAAGTATTATATAATAGTGTTGTTGCTTTTAGATATTTTTCAGGCTATATATATAATTTTGATCAATCATATATGGCAAATATTTCTTTGAAATTCTGAACATTGATTTAACATTTATTTCAAATGCTTCATCCCACTGATCATCATCGCATTCAAGAATTGTTCCTCCATGAACAAAACCAACTCCATTAAATAATATATCTACCCCTCCAGTAGACTCATAAAGATTATTGATATCTTCTTTTTTAGTTACATCTGCCCGAATAGTTGTCATTCCATTTAATGTATTCAAAGTATCTTGGTTAATATCACATGCATAAACTTCAGCTCCATTTTCAGCAAATAATTCCGCAGTTGCTCTACCAATTCCTTGACCTGCTGCAGTAACCAGTGCTTTTTTACCTTTTAATTTCATTTCTAAGCTTGATCTTTCATTATTTGGATTAACTCTTCTACGGCCTTAGATGATTTATCGAGTCCCTCTTTTTCTTCTTTACTTAAATCAAGATTAATTATTTCTTCAATTCCATTACTTCCAAGTTTGACTGGCACTCCTGCGTATACTCCACTTATTCCGTATTCTCCATCTAACATTGCTGCACAAGGAAAGATCTCCTTAGTATCAAAAACTATTGCATCAACCATTTGTGCTACTGCAGCAGATGGGGCGTAATAAGCACTTCCAGTTTTTAAGTAACTTACTATTTCTGCTCCTCCATCTCGAGTTCTCTGAACAATTTGTTCTAGCCTATCCTTTTCTATCAAATCTTCTACGGGAACACCTCCAACAGTAGTTGCTTTAAGCAGAGGTACCATAGAATCTCCATGCCCTCCTAAAACATATGCATCTATATTGTTAACAGATACATTTAGTTCACTTGATAGAAATGTTCTGAATCTTCCTGTATCTAGAATCCCTGCCATCCCTACTACTCTTTCTTTAGGGAGGCTACTTTTTTCATAACAATGCTGGACCATAGCATCCAATGGATTTGATACTACAATTATTATTGGGTTTTTGGAGTGTAAGATTACGTTTTCAGTCACTGATCCAACTATATTCATATTAGTTATCAATAAGTCATCTCTACTCATTCCAGGTTTACGTGCAACTCCGGCAGTGATCACAACAATATCTGAATCTTTAGATTCTTCGTAGGAATTTGAACCAATTATGGTTGCATCAGATTTTACTATCGGTCCGCTTTCTAGAATATCTAAAGCTTTTCCTTGAGGTATTCCTTCTACTACGTCTATGAGAACAACGTCACTGTGCCCTTTTTCAAAAATCCTTTGAGCAGTCGTAGCCCCTACATTACCAGCTCCAACTACAGTAACTTTTGACTTCATTGAGTCTCCTTGGCGTACTTTTCGTACTTTTCATCAATATTTTTATCTCTAACTGTATTCAATACATATTTTCCGTACTCTTCGCCTGTTGAACCATTATCTCTGCCTGTGATTAGAAGCTTTTTTTCGTATTGACCACATATCGACAATGCCTTGTCCAATTTTTGTGCTAACTCCGTGTATCCAATATGTTCCAATAACATTGCCCCTGCCTTTATCATTGAACTAGGATTAGCAAATTGAGCCCTGCCTTCTTTCAACATTCTAGGAGCACTGCCATGTATAGCTTCAAACATTGCATGTTGTTTTCCTAAATTAGCACTTCCAGCAGTACCTACTCCGCCTTGTATTTGAGCTGCCTCATCAGTAAGGATGTCTCCATACAAGTTAGGCATTACAAATACTTCGAATTCTGATCTTCTAGTATGTAGTAGGTTTGCAGTCATTATATCTATATACCAAGAATCCCATTCTATCTCTGGGAATTGTGAAGCCACTTTCTCGGCTTCTTCAAGAAATTTTCCATCAGTTTTCTTTAAAATATTTGCCTTAGTAACCACTGAAACTCGTTTTCTTCCCGTATTTCTTGCGTGATTGAAAGCTGCTTCGATTATCCTTTGAGATCCAATTGATGTAATAACTTTGAAGTCCATAGCCAGTTCATTGTCAATTTCAATACCTTGACTTCCCAAAGCATAAGAGTCTTCAGTATTTTCTCTAAAGAATACCCAGTCTATGTTTTCTTCAGGTACCTTAACTGGTCTAACATTTGCAAATAGATCAAGTTCCTTTCTCATACCTACATTAGCTGATTCTATATTTGGCCAATTATCACCTTTTTCTGGTGTCGTAGTGGGACCCTTCAATGTGACATGACATGATTTTATTTTTTCGAGCACATCATCTGGAATTGCTTTTAAATGCTTAGCTCTATTTTCAATAGTTAACCCCTCTATATTTATAAATTCAACTGAGTTATTAGCTATATCATCTTGAAGGAGTTCCGCTAGCACTATTTTTGCGTCTTCTGTTATTTGCGGTCCAATTCCGTCGCCTCCCAGTAGGCCAATTCTTATTTTTTTTAGACCTGAATAGTCTGTCCAATCTCCTTGACTTTTTATCCTTTTTATCCTTTCAAGTTGATCTCTAATTAGACCTTCTAAGTGATCTTTTGATGCTAAAATTTCTTTCTCAATTGACATTTTTTGCTCCTTTATTGCTTTACAGAGGTATATTGCCGTGTTTTTTAGGAAGGTTCTGGTCAGTTTTATTAGAAAGCATTTTTAGGTTTCTTACAATAGTGTCCCTAGTACTTGAAGGTTCAATAACATCATCGATGTATCCTCTCTCTGCTGCCACAAACGGATTTGCAAACTTTTCTCTGTATTCTTCAATCAGCTCTTCTTTTTTAGATTCCGGGTTGTTAGATTTAGATATTTCTCTCCGAGAAATTATATTTACTGCTCCTTCAGGCCCCATTACAGCAATTTCAGCTGATGGCCAAGCTACATTTATATCAGCTCTAAGCTCTTTAGAACCCATAACGATATAAGCTCCTCCNTAGGCCTTACGGATCACTATTGTTATTTTCGGTACTGTCGCTTCTACGTATGCATATAGTAACTTTGCTCCGTGTTTGATTATTCCTCCGTGTTCTTGGGCTGTTCCGGGCATAAAACCAGGAACATCTACCAAGCTTATTATTGGCACATTGAACGCGTCACAAAATCTTACAAATCTTGCTGCCTTTGACGATGCATTTATATCCAAAACCCCAGCCATGTAGTTTGGTTGATTTGCAACGATTCCGACAGTCTGACCTTCGAACTTAGAGAATCCTACTACAATGTTTGGTGCATAATCCTTTTGTACCTCTANGAATGAATTTTGATCTGATATTGTACCTACGATATTTTTAACATCATAACCCTGAGTGGGGCTTTCAGGCATCATTCCATTCAACAGTTTTTGATCTTCGGTGCTAAATGATTGAGACACAGTACTTTTGTCGACGTTGTTTGCAGGAAGGATGTTTATTAGCTTTCTAACTTGATCAAAACATTCGTGCTCATTTTCATACACAAAATGAGCCACTCCGCTCTTAACTGAATGAGTTGAGGATCCTCCCAGGTCTTCGTGGGTCACATCTTCTCCTGTTACAGCCTTAACAACGTCGGGGCCAGTAATATACATTTGACCTATTCCTTCTACCATGAATATAAAATCTGTTAGAGCTGGCGAGTATACTGCCCCTCCAGCTGATGGCCCAACTACAACAGTTATTTGAGGTATTACACCGGAGGCTAGTACGTTCCTCTTAAATAATTCTCCATATCCTGATAGAGAATCCACTCCTTCTTGTATTCTAGCTCCTCCAGAATCATTTATTCCTATTATGGGGCAACCTGTCTTGATAGNTAAATCAAACAGTTTGCAAATTTTATTTGAAGCAGCCTTAGATAAAGATCCTCCCAAAACTGTGAAGTCTTGAGAGTAAGAGAAAACTTGTTTACCCATTATATTTCCGTACCCACAAACCACCGAATCTCCATCTATTCTTGAATTATCTAATCCGAAGTCATTTGAGCTATGACGTACAAAAGGATCTATTTCTTCAAATTTACCGTTGTCAAATAGCAGTGACAGCCTTTCGCGTGCCAACATCTTTCCTTTTTTAACTTGAGCTTCCTGTCTTTCAAGTCCACCACCTAACTGAGCGTCATCTCTTCTTTTGTTAAGGTAAGAAAGACTTGAATTGTTCGAGGAAGATCTTTTAGGTTTAGGTTCTAAATTTTTGATTGATNTCTTTTTCATTTTTCAAAAGTAAATGCTAACTCAGACATGGATTTCTATCAAATAAATTTTGTTGTAAATTAATAAGATAAAAAGTTATTTGTTTAGATGAAAATAGGAAATAAAAAATTTGATTTAAAAAACGAAACCGTGGTTATGGGCATTATTAATGCCAGCCCTGATTCTTTTTCTGGCGACGGCTTGACTGGAGATATACCTGAAACGATAAAAATTGTTGAAAGATTCATTAGGGCGGGTGTCGATATTATTGACGTTGGTGGTGAGTCTACTAGACCAAAAAAAATATA
Source organism: Dehalococcoidia bacterium (assembly GCA_002700125.1). GTDB lineage: Bacteria > Chloroflexota > Dehalococcoidia > Lucifugimonadales > Lucifugimonadaceae. Next base: position 28,582 of record PACM01000015.1, on the reverse strand, counting down.
TTCCAAGGTAAAAGATATTTCTGTTCAGCAAGAAATTGACAGAGTCCTACCTGTAATTGAGAAAATTAAAACATCTTTTGACATCCCCGTCAGTATTGATACAAGAAAATCAGCAGTTGCGTCAGTGGCTATAAATTATGGCGCAGATATGATTAACGATGTATCAATGATGAAGTATGACTCAAATATGATTGATTTAATTTTCAGCTCTNATAAACCGTATGTCCTAACACATAACTATCCAATTAATAAAACTCAATCAGCTACCTTTCAAGTTAAGGATAATCTCATTAATGAACTCAACAGATTGAAGAAGGCTGGAATAAATCAGGATAAAATAATATTAGATCCTGGATTTGGATTCAAGAAGGACATTAAGCAAAATCTAGAGATTCACATTAATTTAGATGAGATATGCAACATCGGACCTCCAGTTCTTATAGGCACTTCCCGAAAATCTTTTTTGGGCTATATATCTGGTAATGCACCGATTGATCAAAGATTAGAAGCATCTTTAGCATCTGTAGCATCGGCAGTTTCGAAAGGTGCTAGTTTCGTTAGAGTGCACGATGTTGAATTAGTCGTAAATTTTTTAAGAGCAATGAAAAAATTGATTTAATGGCACAAGTATTTCTATCTTTGGGATCTAATTTGGGTGACAGGAAAGAAAACTTGTCACGAAGTATTTCTTTNCTGGAGAAAAGACTAATGGTAATCAAAAAATCTTCATTGTATGAAACAAAGCCTTGGGGTGGCTTGATTCAACCAGATTATATTAACCAAATTATTGAAGTAAGATCCAATTTNCCTCCGATNACCTTTCTTAAATTTATTAAAAAGATAGAGAGAAAAATGGGTCGCTTTAAAAAAGGAGATTCTGNCTCAAGAATTATAGACATAGANATAATTTTTTATGGAAGAAAATTGATAAAATGTAGAGAATTAACAGTACCTCATTTGAGCTTTCATAAACGTTTATTTGTATTACAGCCAATGACTGAAATAAATAGCAGAATGAAAATTCCAGGAACTACGACCAGAATTTACAAAGTTTTGAATATGAGTTCAGANACTACATCAGTAGAAAGATTAATTTAACGTAATACTTTCGAGTGATCCTGCTAGTAAGAAAATTAGAACTCCGTAAACAATGAATGAGTTGTACCCGAGTAACCATTCTTTTATCTGATTTGAATATTTTGGATAGTTAGTTTTTCTGAATTTCCAAATTCTGTATGAAACCCAAATACTTATCAGTATTTTAAACCCAAGTATCACAGCATAACTCAATGAAGTTTGCACTAGTGATAATTTTTGTATTGTCATAATGATCCCAGATAGAAAAATGAGTATCATAGATGCGTTAACAGACTCCCTAAATAATCCTGAAAGAGTATGGAAAATTGACGTACTTTCCTTGTGCAATTTAAATGTTTTACTTCCCGAAAAAATAATAAGAAGAAAGCATCCCCCGATCCAGATTGATGCTGACAACAAGTGTATAATATTTATTATAAGTGAAAATATCGTCATCATTGCATCATTTCCTCTGCATACTTATAGAGACTTTCTTCTGATAAAAAGCCAGTCCATTCTTCAATGATCTCATGATTTTTATCCAAAAAAATAGTTGATGGGAATCCTACAATATTAAATTTTTGAAATATCTTGCCCTCTTCATCAAATATATTGGGGTAGTGAACGTTGAATTTATCAATCATGTTTTGTCTATCTTCTTCTGAGTCAAATAATGAATTATGAATTATTCCTAATATTAAGATCTTATTTTCGTATCTTTCACTTGTTTGGACTAACGTAGGTATTTCTTTTATACAAGGCGGGCAAGATGGATACCAAAAGTTTATTATGATAGGAGTTCCCATAAAGTCTAATGAGTTAAAATTTTCGTTATTTGTAGTTCTACCTTGAATTTGTATATTGTTTTCTATTNTTTGATTATCTGNACATCCGCTCAGANCAAGTACAAATAAAAGNACGNCGGTTAAAATTTTTAACTTGAACATTTTAAAAATTAGCGAGTAGATTTTCTATCTCTTTTTCGACGTTTTTAACATTGATTCGTATTTGTTCCATAGTATCTCTGTGTCTAAGAGTTACACAGTTATCTTTCTCTACGGTATCAAAATCAATTGTTAAACATATAGGCGTACCTATTTCATCCTGCCTTCTGTACCTCTTGCCTATGCTTTGTGTTACATCAAACTGGCATCTGAAAGATTTTTTTAATTTCTGATAAAGATCCGAACTAAATTTTGCAAGTTTTTCATTTTTACTTAAAGGTAAAATAGCAACTTGAACTGGAGATATAATTGGATTAAATTTTAAGAGAACCCTCTTATCTTTATTTTCTAAATCTTCTTCTCGATAGGCATCGCATAGAACTGCCAATACTGTTCGATCTGCTCCCATTGCTGGTTCTACGACCCACGGTATATACCTTTCCTTGCTATCTTCATCAAAAAATGAAAGATCTTTTCCGCTCTTCTCAGCATGGTTTTTAAGATCGTGATCACTTCTGTTATTAATCGTTTCTAATTCTCCCCATCCCCACGGGAACTGGTACTCTATATCTAGCGCTGCTTTTGCATAGTGAGGTCTTTCGTCTTCAGAATGTTCACGCTTTCTTAAGTTTTTCTTTTCTAGTCCTATAATTTGGAACCATTTGAGGCTGAAATCTATCCAGTATTCAAACCAATCATCTGCCTTATTTGGTTCACAGAAAAATTCCATTTCCATTTGTTCAAATTCTCTTGTCCTAAATATGAAGTTGCCAGGTGTAATCTCATTTCTAAAGGATTTCCCAATTTGACCAATTCCGAAAGGAATCTTTTTTCTGGTGGCTGTCATGACATTTTCAAAGTTTACGAATATGCCTTGTGCTGTTTCAGGTCTTAAGAATATTTTGGATCCTTCGTCTTGAATTGGGCCCATATGCGTTTGGAACATTAAATTAAATTGTCTTGATTCTGTTAAATCGCCGTCACAATCTTTATCTGGGCACTTGCTGAGATTCGAGGATAATTGATCCTCCCTGTATCTATTATGACAGGTTTTACATTCTACCAAAGGATCAGTAAATCCAGATACGTGTCCGCTTGCTTGCCATACTGCTGGGTGCATCAATATTGCAGTATCAATTCCCTCTATATCTTCCCTCTCTTGGATCATGTATTTCCACCACGCATCCTTTATAGTTCTCTTCAATTCGATTCCCAAAGGACCAAAATCCCAAACACTTCTGAGTCCACCATAAATTTCACTGCCTTGAAATACGAAACCTCTTCTTTTTGCTAGTGAGACTATTGTCTCTAAAGTTACCAAGTTCCCACCTCTGTAATTTTTATATAATATTTATAACAAATTCAATTAATACAATTTTACACATTTAAAGGAAATAATCATTGGAATCTCGTTTATTGAGAAAAAAAATTAGAAATCGGCAGTTTAAAGAGCCCACATGTGGTTTTGCAGAAGGGTTTACTCAAACAAATTTAGTTGTGGTGCCCAAAAAATATGCAGATGATTTTGAGCTCTTTTGCAAATTAAATCCAAAGCCTTGTCCTCTAATTGAAAGACTTGAAGTGGGCTCCTTTGAACCTAAAAATTCAGCCCCAGATGCTGATTTAAGGACAGATCTGGTTTTATACAAGAAGTTCATAAATGGCGAATTTATTGAAACGCTTTCAGACTTGAATCAAGAATGGAAAGACGATCTCGTTTCGTTTTTATTGGGATGCAGTTTTACTTTTGAAGCCGCCCTGAAGGAAAATGGAATATACATGCCACACTATGAGCAGAAGGGGAATGTCGCAATGTATTCCACTAGCATTGATACGGTCCCAACAACTTATTTTTCAGGACCTTTAGTTGTTTCAATGAGATGGATTCCAGAAGATCAAGTAGACGAAGTAGTTAATATTACTGGAAGATATACAAAGAATCATGGTTCGCCGATTCATACAGGCAATCCGTTGGATATAGGCATACCTAACATTAAAAAACCTGATTTTGGTCAATATTGGGATCGAGTAAATGATACTGATGTTCCTGTATTTTGGGCTTGTGGCGTAACTCCACAGCAGGCAGTTCAAGCTGCAAGAGTTCCATTAGTATTTACCCATTCTCCAGGATATATGTTTGTTACTGACTTGAAAGAGAAATAAATGGGTAGATTAGAAGAAATAGTACTTCAGCAAGATACAAGAAATATTGCAAAGTTAAAGGATTATGTAAGCCATACCTTTTTATCAGATGCTGCCAAGGAAATACTTAACAGAAAAGGAACAGTATTTATTATTACAGGATTTTACATAGTTTATGCAAATGCATCAGAAACGGATGGTCCTGTTGGTGCCATTGCAATTTCTAGGGCACTTAAAAAGATGGGATATAAAGTTGTTTTTATAACTGATAANTGGTCCTTNNATGTTATGAAAGGTCTTNTAGATNGTGAAGATGAACTGGTTAATTTTCCGGTAACTAACCATTCATCATCAGAGAGTTTTTCTAATAATTTGATACTAAAATATTCTCCATCGGTTGTTTTAAGTATAGAGCGCGCATCTCTAGTTAAGGATGGAACCTATAGAAATTGGAAAGGACAAGATATCTCTGACTACAATGCTAAGTTAGATTATTTGTTTGATCAAAATCAATATTCCATAGGAATAGGGGATGGAGGCAATGAAATTGGAATGGGAAATCTTTCTGAGCAAATAAAAAAAATCAAAGGATTGCCGGACAATCCATCCTCAACCAATGTAAATAATCTAATTATTGCTAGTTGTTCTAATTGGGGAGGATATGGACTTGTGGCAGCATTATCCATTCTAGTTAAGCAAAATTTGTTGATTTCAGCAGATGAAGCAAAGAAGCTAATCATCAAATCTGTTGATCTTGGTGCAGTGGAAGGTTTAACTGGCAAANCTGATTACGCAGTTGATGGAAGAGATTTAGAAGATGATTCCGTCTGCATTNTTCAATTGCATGATTTTCTTAATGAATTGGGTTATTTTGCTGCTTAGACAAAGTCTCTGGTATTAAAAATGCAAATATACCTACACCCACCAAACCTATGGCTGCTACAACTAGAGAAGATGCAGTCAGCCCAAATAATTGTGCAATACCCCCACTAACAGGACCTCCGGCGGAATTTCCTGTCCATCCGAATACTCTCCATATTCCTAGAAATGCGCTCGGGTTTATTGATGGTGACAAATCAGCACCTAAGGTCAGCATTGCTCCAGAACCTAGTCCGTTTGCAAACCCTAACAACATACTTACGAGTAGTAATCCCGTGAAGCTGTCAACTGATGTCATAATTATGAAACCTGTTGCCAATAGTAATATGCTAGGTAATGAGGTCCATTTTCTTCCAAATCTGTCCATAACGATTCCTACTGGATAAAACAAGGTCATGTCAATTGCCGAGGAAAGACTTTGAATGATTCCCAGTTGCTCTACTCCAAGTCCTATACTGAAAGCCCAAACAGGAATTAATACGTGCCTGCACTCTCGTAAAAATTGCATTATAAANTGTGCTGTTCCCCCTATGGCAAATGATTGCTTGTGTGTCTTAAACGTATTTAAAGTACTTTCAGGAGTCGTATCAACATGCCCATTAGCATTGGTGTAATTAGATGGATCATGACCAAATAGAATTATNAATGTCGTCAACAAAGAGATCGNAGCAACTATGTAGAANGGGATATTTACTCCAATTGACCCCGCAGTAAATCCACCTATAACTGGACCAAAAAACCAACCTATTCTATTTATTCCTCCAAATCTTGAAAAAGCTTTTCCTCTAAATTCCCTAGGCACTATTTGGGTCAAGAATGAATGTCTGGATAAACTAAAAAAACCGTAAAAAATTCCAAGGCAGAACAGCCATATATAAAGAATNAGATTGTTATCTGTAATTCCCGATAATAAAGCAAAAACAGACATCCCAATCATTCCTAAAAGCATCGTGCTTTTGTTTCCAAGTTTGATTATCAATACCCCTGTCGGAATAGAAAATATTGCTTCTCCTAGCCCTCTGGCACCGACAGCCAATCCAATGACAAATACAGTGCCACCGATTAGATCAACTTTCGCAGGTATTATCGGTGCGAGCATACCTACACTCATAGCAGTTAGAAAAGCTGGTAGATACACTGTTAGTATCAAAGTCCGTAATTTAAATTTCATTTATATTTCTATTCAAGAGTTTTAAGAAAGTTCTGTCATATTTTTCGGGTTTAATATGACTTTCAATTCCTTTTCAGAATAATCTGTTTCCCTTTTAGCAACATCTAATATGGTCTCACCAGTTTCAGAAGCTATATGGGCTATATCTGCAGCTTTATCATAGCCTATCTTTGGAGCGAGTGCAGTGCATATCGCAAGACCACTTTCTACTGTCTTAGGTCCTTTTGGTGTTGCCTTTAAACCATCAACGCATTGCTTAGAGAAATTTTTTGATGATGATGAAAGAAGGTCAATGGATTGTAGTAAGTTATAAGCTGCTATTGGCATCATAACATTTAGTTCAAAGTTACCTGATTGTCCAGCGATAGTGATGGCTTGATCGTTACCAATAACTTGTGCGCATACCATCGTCAGTGATTCAGCAATTACAGGGTTTACTTTTCCAGGCATTATAGAACTTCCAGGCTGAACTTCAGGGAGAGTGATTTCTCCGATACCTGCCCTAGGTCCTGATCCGAGCCATCTAACGTCATTCGCGATTTTTATTAGGCTAATAGCAGTTGATTTTAGACTTCCTGAAGCTTGGACTATTGCATCAATTGTACTTTGACTTTGAAAATGGTTATTTGACTCTGAAAAATTTATACCAAATTTACCTGATAGTGTTGCTATGACTTTTTTAGAGAATCCTTTTTGCATCCCGATTCCAGTTCCCACAGCTGTGCCTCCTAACGCAAGTACAGATAGTTCAGATAGTGCAACNTCCACTCTTTTTATAGATAACTCAACTTGACCCGCGTACCCAAGAAATTCCTGCCCAAGCCTAATTGGAGTCGCGTCTTGTAAATGCGTCCTTCCAGTCTTAATGACACCCCAGAATTCTTCTGATTTTTTTGCAAGGGAGTTCATTAGCATGTTTAACGATGGAATAAGTGATTCTTTTATTCCAATACAGCCAGCAATGTGTATAGCTGTTGGGATGACATCATTGGATGACTGACCTTTATTAACGTGATCGTTTGGGTGAATTGGATCTCGACTTCCTATTTTGCCACCTAGGTTCTTAATGCCAATATTCGAAATCACTTCATTTGCATTCATATTAGTTGAAGTGCCCGAACCTGTTTGAAATATATCCACAACAAATTCTTTATCGTGCTTTCCTTCAGAAACTTCTGTGGCAGCTTTTATTATAGATGCAGACAAAGTTTTATCTAATACTCCTAGTTCATAATTAGCCTTAGCCGCTGCTAATTTTATTTCTGCAATTGCCTTTATAAATGACCTGCTAAACCTTAAGTCGCTTATCGGAAAGTTTAATTTGGCTCTTTGTGTAGTGGCTCCATACAATGCATCTATGGGGACATCCAATTGCCCCATAGAATCACTTTCTTTTCTTGATTTCATACAGACCTCTATTTCTTTTTAATTAATCTGTCTAACTTTTTATTAATTTCAGATATTTCTTTGCCAAATTTGTCTACTTGACTAACTTCATCTTTTTTAACAAAAAAGGCAGCTAGATTCGCTGCTACTGCTCCAAAAAATCCAACTCCGGTGATCATTAGTACAATAGCCACAATTCTACCAAAAAATGTAACAGGCTCTTGGTTACCATACCCAACCGTAGTTATTGTCACAATTGCCCACCACAGTGCGTCAGGAAATGAACCTAGATCTGGATTTCGTGCTCTTTCTAAGCTTGTTATTAGTGTTGCAGCAGTTATAACAAGTCCTCCAGACAGAACGGTCAGCAACTCAACCCTAGAGATTTTAGTCATTCCCCAAATAGCTTTTGATCCAAAGAACACTATCCTTAATGGTTGGAGATATGGCATAACTACAATGACTTCCAAGAAATTAGACTTAACAAAAGATAATCTTCTCGGGGCAATTATTAGTTTTACCACAAGGTTTATAACAAATATTGACCAAACAAGGTTGTCTAATTTATTAAAAGTCGTAACCTCTTCTTCACTTAGATCCCATATATATGGACCAATCAAGAGCGGAATCATTGCGAAGGCGAGAATGATAAGTGGAGCCTCTGTAATAGAAACTATCTTTGTGATTAGCCTTTCACGTTCTTCAGTTTTATAAGTTGATTTAATGAAAATAAATTTAAAGACAGGTATCGGATTCAAATACTTTTTTATCTTATTCATCATATGCTTTAGTTTATGCAAACAAGTTGTTTTAGTTAAATTACTTCATATTTAGTTAATAAATTTGAAATATTATTGGTTTAATATACGATTGGAATTCAAATCATAATCTTTATTTTTAATTTTATTTTACGATAGGGAAATAAGATGAAACTTTCTACTAAATTAGTACGACTAGGGACTGAAACAGCTTTTGAAGTCTTAGCTAAAGCCAAGAAACTGGAGAGTCAAGGCAAAAAGATCATTCACCTTGAAATAGGTGAACCAGATTTTGAGACTCCAGACCATATAAAGTCTGCTGCGAAAAAGGCCTTAGACGATGGGTACACGCATTACGGACCTTCTCCTGGCTTGATGGAGGTAAGAGAAGTCATCGCAGATCATCAATCGTCAGTGCATGGCAAAAAGATTTCTCCTGAAAACGTAATTATTACCCCAGGAGCGAAACCAATAATGTTTTTTTCAATTATGGCTTTAATTGACCAAGGAGACGAGGTTATTTATCCAAATCCTGGCTTTCCAATTTATGAATCTATGATTAATTACGTTGGTGGAAAGGCAGTTCCTGTGCAGTTAAAGGAAGAAAGAGGATTTAATGCCGACGTAGATCAAATTGAAAGCTTAATTAGCTCAAAAACCAAACTTATTATTCTCAATTCACCCAATAACCCCTGTGGCAGTGTTATGGATAAAGATGATATTAGAAGAATCGCTAAAATAGCTTCAGGCAACGATATTGTTATTTTAACAGACGAGGTATACAAGGATCTTTATTTTGACGATGTTCACGAGTCTGTTTTTGATTTTGATGGCATGGAAAATAGAGTGATCATATTAGATGGATTTTCCAAGAGTTATGCTATGACTGGATGGAGATTGGGTTATGGTGTTTTTCCTAATGAAATGGTTGAGCCAGTCTCAAGATTGATCACTAACAGCGTGTCCTGTACTTCAAGTTTTAGTCAAATTGCAGCTATAGCTGCTCTTACAGGTTCTCAAGATAGCGTGGGACAAATGCTAGAGGAATTCAAAATCAGGAGCGATATTGTAGTTGAAGGCCTAAATCAAATCAAAGGTGTAAGCTGTATATCTCCAAAAGGTGCATTTTATGCCTTTCCAAATATCAAAGATACAGGATATTCAAGTCAACAATTGTCAGATTTATTGCTTGAAAATGGAGTCGCGTTACTTCCCGGCACTTCATTTGGTAAATTTGGAGAAGGTTATCTCAGGCTGTCATTTGCGAATTCGAGAGAAAATATTAAGCAGGCTCTTGATATAATGAAGAAAGTCTTAGAATAAACTATTAAGCTATATTAAGTGTATAGCCTTTGCCGCGGCTGTTTTTTATTAATTTTGCTCCGTCTTTATACTTACTAAACTTTTGACGCAATCTGAATAGCGCTATGTCTACTGCAGATGGAGATACATTTTCCTTGTTCCATCCCTGATTCAAAAATTCCGCCGTGGTTATGAACTTTCCCTTATTAGTAGCCAATAGTTCGAGTATATTGAACTCTTGGCTGGTAACATCGATATTATTACCGTTAAATAAGACTTCAGACCGAGACCTATTTAGAGTCATTGACCCAACCTCAACTAAATCTTCTGTCTTTTTGTTTAATCGGCCAGTCTCGGCAAGGATATTTTCCATCAAGTCTTTATTGGAATAATTTATGTCATACCAAGCTAATTCCATTGCTGTGTGTAAGAAACCAGTGATATCGCTTGTAATTTTTTCAGAATCTGAGAGGTCGTTAAAAAATAGGTATGTTATTCCTACGAATTTTTGTTTTTGATAAGTCGGTATCGATTTGCAGATATCAAATTTTTCAGGCATCCAACTCGTGTAATTAGATACTTGATCAAGACCAAATGTTACGATTCTATTATTTTTTAAAACATCATTATATGGATGCTGTTTAAAATTTGTTAAAACTGGGTCTCCTTTTATTTCTTCTCTTACCAGTTCTAAATTTTCTGTTCCTTTTATTCTTAAAAAAAGTAATATTTTTGCGCAATTTACTAACGGTTTTAATTGACTTTCTAAAATACTTTTAATGTTTTGCGTTCCTCCATTTTGATTCAATGAATGGTATAAATCTAAAATACGTTCTTTTTCTGCAAGCTTTACTTTTAATACTTCTAAGTCTTGATTTACATTAGATAAAGAGGATTTATTAAAAAATAAAATATATTTTTTTCGAAGAATAAGAACTAATACAGTTCCTATTAATGTCATTACGAGAATAAAGATAAATATTGTAATATAACTAGCAAATAATTCCATAACTAAAAACTATCAAAAAAACGTCTAAAAAATCAGTATTTTTGGATTAATTATTTATTAGTTTTTGTGATTTCATTAAGTAAGCAATTAGAAAAATTCCAACTACCACAATACTGCTAGTAATAAATACTGCATTTATGTCATATATATCTCCAATTATTCCTGAGATAAAAGGCCCTGAAAACATACCAACTGCATAGACTGCTTGAAAAATTCCCATAGCTGAAGCTTGATAATTTTGGTCAAATACTTTCACTATCAATCCCATAATAGAAGAAAAAATGATACCGTGNGAGAACCCCACCATAAGCCTAACTAATATTAAAAGAATTATGTTATCGATGTACGGAGTTAAAAGGGTACAGATTGCTAAAGGAATTGAAAATACTGCAGCCACACGCCAAAAATTCATTCTTTTTAGAAAGTACGGAGATGACAAAGTGCCAACCAAAGTAAAAAGAGTTGCAAATGAAACTATGTTCCCTATAAATGAATCTGAGTAACCCAAATTGTTTAGATAGATTGGAAAGAACGAAAATGTAGTAGAGAAAGTGTTAAATTGTACAAATATTCCGATTATACAAAACGCAATCAGTACTCGATTTTTCATTAATTTTAAAAAAGTGCTACTTGAAAATTTTGTTTGGACAACGAATTTATTTTCTTTAGATATGATAAAAAAAACCGTTGCAATCGCACCAGATAAGAAACTCAATAAAAAGCATATTTTTAGGCCATATAAATCTGACAGATATCCGCCACAAAAAGTTCCTGCAAAAACTGAAAAAGTATTTGATGCCAAGATAGTAGTGGATGATTTTGATCTTTCATTCATAGCAAAAAAACTGGAATAGTAAACGCTGATTGCTACCCATCCAGCAGCAGCGATTCCCGTTATTGTNCTAGCGATAAGAATTTCTGAAGGTTGGCTTGATAAGTATAGTGTTGCTGATCCCAGGCATGAAAATAGCGCTGCAAAAACTGAAAATAGTTTTCTTGATTTCATTTTATCTGACAGATACCCGATTGGAATCCTAAAAAGTATCTGACCAATTGCATAGGATGCAATTATTATTCCTACAAATTGAAGGCTTGCTCCTGACTCTTTTGAATATATCGGGAGAATTGGAACGTAGAGATATAAATTGAACCACCAGAAAATGCTACCTGCCAATACTAAATTTTTTGATGAAAACAACGAGTATTTTTGATTGGAGCTAGTCTGATTCATGGGAGGCACTACTAATAAATTTAAAGTTCAGTCTAAATGTTTTATCATTCAATGCAAATAGGAAATTAATTAAGGACTGAAAAAATGAGATTTTGTTATGCATTTAGAAGATTTTCTGATTATCCATACCTTGGGAATGCTTTTGACATGGATCCAAAAAGACTTTCAGATAAATTTTTGAATCGAGTAAAGGAAATGGGTTTTGATGGAATAGAACTGGGCATGGAGTGTCTAGACCGAGTCGGAGGTGAAAAANAACTTTCTGAATTAGCAACAAGGCTTGAAAGTTTTGGAACACCTGTTTTGGCAATAAGATCAGGCGGGTTAATGATTGACCCTAAGACAGGCGAAGAAAATGTTGAGAGAGTTAAGAGAGCTATTAAATTTGCCAAAATACTTAATTCTGAAGTAATAAATGGTGCTATTTCGGGACCACCAAAGTCACCATATATTGATACTGGATCAAAATTGATANCTAGCGCAAGTGCAAACCAAGCAGGATTTTATTATTCACTAAACTCAAGTAGAGACACTACTTTGCCGCAGTATGAAATGCTTGCGAAAAAATATGTAGAAATATGTGACTTAGCTAAAGAAGCTGGATTAAATATTTCTTGCGAAGTTCATCAGAACTCTCCTGTTGATAATAGTTGGTCAGCAAAATTACTGCATAAGTTAGTTAACTGCGAAAATTTTGGAATAAATCCTGATCTAGGAAATATTGTATGGAATTANGATATTCCAGAAGAACTATCTGAAGATGCTATAAAAGAGTTGGCTCCTATTTCAAATTATTGGCACTGTAAAAATTTAACTAGAGTCCATCATCCAGAGAATCAGCGCACCGTTTTTTTAAGAGAAAACATATTAGGCGGCGAAATTGACTACAGATTTGCTGTAGAGGCTATGCATGAAGCCAACTACCAAGGTTTAATGGCACTTGAAGGAGTATTTGGNGGTGATCAATTTCAATCTGATAAAGCAAGTCTTGATTATTGTAAAAAATTATGGAGTGAGTTAGAAAAATAGTANGTGATTATATATGAGTTCAACCTTTACATATAGCCCAGTACCTTCTTGGCCCAAACTTCCTGGTGATATTTCGCTGAAAGAGGCTACTTCGGTCGCAAGAGATAGCGCTGATAACATCTATATTTTTAATAGAGGAGAAATTCCTATGTTAATTTTCTCTAATGAAGGCAATCTAATAAATAAATGGGGTAAAGGAGACTTCGTTAGGCCTCATGGAATATATATAGATGATACCGATACTCTTTTTCTTGTAGATGATGGTGGTCACTTCCTAAAGAAATGCACCAAAGAAGGCAAACTTTTGAAGACTATTGGTACGCCANGCACTCCTGCAGAATGGCAGTCGGGCGGCATATTCAACCGACCCACTGACGTTACGGTAGATTCGGAAGGTTTTTTATATGTATCAGATGGCTATGGAAATTCTAGAATTCACAAGTTTGATAAAGAGGGAAATCACGTCATTTCTTGGGGCGAACCTGGGACTGAAAAAGGTCAATTTAACCTTCCTCATAACCTATGTTTAGTGAACGATCAGTTTTTATGGGTTTGCGATAGGGAAAATTTCAGAGTTCAAGTATTTGATAAAGAAGGAAAATGGTTGGATCAATTTCATTTTCACAGGCCCCAATCAATTTATTTGGGTAAGGGCAAACTTGAAGGATTTATAGTACTTTCTGAAGCTGGCACTGGCATGCATACTCAAGTAGGTGTTCCGNATATAGGAAACGTTATAAGAGTACTGGACTATCAGGGGAATACTGTAGCTAAGCTCGGAGATAGTCAACCTGGCGAAGGCCCCAATCAATTTATTTCTCCACATGGTATTACTGCTACTTCAAGTGGAGATATAATAGTGGCTGAGGTCTCGTTTACAGCATATGGCTCTAAACTGAAACCTCCGAAAGAAGTTGTAAGTATAAGAAGGTGGAATATTGACTAGATTTCTTGGGTTTATAAATCATCATTCCTTAATGTTGGCGCTNGTTTGTTTAGTTTTAGTGCTCGTATTTATGTTTTATAAGACAAAATCAACCTTATTTTTATTAGTCATTCCAATTGTTTCGGTAGCTGGATACGTTTTTATAAGCTTATTGNGTCCAGGAAATATATCTGATGAAATAAAAATGGCTGGCCTAATTCCGGTAGGGCAACCCACAATCGTAGAATTTATGTCTCCAAACTGCATGGCTTGCTTGGCTTCTAAACCAACTATGAGTGCTTTAGAAATAATGTTTCAAGATGAAGTTAAATTTGTATCTATAGATGTTCTTCGAGAAGACTCTAGAGATGAAGTTAGGAAGTACAAGGTAAGATCAACTCCCACATATATATTTTTCAACTCTACAGGAGAAGAAACATTCCGAACATCAGGGGTTGCCAGAACAAGAATTTTAAAGCCAGAGTTATCAAAATTATTATCCCATTAANCTTAAAACTTTATTTTGAATCAAATGGAGTTTATAATTCTGTCTTATTTTCTATTGTTTGTGAGGTATAAACTTGAGTCAGATAAATGTTGCGATTATTGGTGTAGGAAATTGTGCATCTTCCTTNGTACAAGGTGTTAACAAATACAAAGAAGTCCAAGATGGAGAAAAGATACCAGGCTTAATGCACAATGAGTTAGGTGGATACAGTATAGGCGATATAAATATAGTCGCTGCATTCGATATAGACGAAGACAAAGTAGGTAAAGATTTATCAGAAGCAATTTTTACCAACAATAACAATTCTCTAAAATTTTATGACGTACCAAAGACTGGAGTAAAAGTTGACAGAGGAATGACCCACGATGGACTTGGAAAGTATCTTTCTACCATGATCAAAAAGGCAGCAGGATCTACTTCTGACATAGTGGGAATTTTAAAAGAACGGAAAGTGGATGTTGTAATTAATTATTTACCNGTGGGTTCTGAACAAGCTACTAAATGGTATGTTGAACAAATATTAGTTGNCAAATGNGCTTTTGTTAACTGCATACCAGTATTTATAGCGAAAGAAGATTATTGGCAAAATAGGTTTAAAGATGCTGGTGTTCCTATAGTCGGAGATGATATTAAGTCTCAAGTTGGCGCCACTATTATACATAGAGTTNTNGCAAGACTATTCCAAGATAGAGGCGTAAAAATTGACAATACGTATCANCTNAATTTTGGAGGNAATACTGATTTTTTTAATATGNTGGANAGAGANCGACTAATTTCTAAGAAAATCAGTAAGACAAATTCGGTTAAATCACAACTAGAGCAAGAAATAGACAGTGACAATATACACATAAGCCCCAGTGATCATGTTTCATGGCTTGAAGACCGAAAGTGGGCTTATATCAGGATAGAAGGTACTTCGTTTGGAGATTTACCCCTGAATGTAGAGCTAAAATTAGAAGTTGAAGATAGTCCGAATTCAGCAGGTGTAGCAATTGATGCAATAAGATGTGCCAAGATTGCGAAAGACAGAGGAATCTCAGGCTCATTAGAGAGCGCTTCTGCATATTTTATGAAGTCACCGAGTGCCCAGTACACAGATGAAGAGGCCCGTCAGCTAGTAGAAGATTTCGCTAACAATGTAAATCAAAATGGCAAAAGAAAGTCAAGATTAAAAGACAATTTAACTGATTAGAGATTTTGCTTTCTCTTATACTTACTATTTAGCCAGACGGCATTTCCGACCCCTCCTAGGAATAAGCAAACAACCACGGAGAAAATAAACATATTCACAGATATGTGTATTCCAGACAAACGGACTGATTGTGATACTAATATTACGATCATTGGCAATAGCCCAAATGCAAGGGTAATTATGCCACTTTTGAAGACATTCTCACCCTTATATCTCTGAAACTCATCTTTTTTATTCATAATTTTCTCCTATCCTGGTGGCCAATTCATCTGCCTTCCACCTATAAGGTGAAGGTGAAGGTGATAGACTGTCTGTCCACCGTCATCATTTGTATTAAATATAGTTCTAAATCCACTTTTGTCTATTCCTTTTTCTTTAGCTAAATTTCTAGCAACTAAAAACATTTTACCGATTAAATCTTTGTCGTTTTCACCTATATCATTGATTGACCGTATCACTTTTTTAGGTACTATCAAAATATGTATAGGAGCCTTGGGGTCTATATCGTTGAACGCAATGACATAGTCGTCTTCAAATACTATTTCTGCAGGAATTTCTCTATCAATTATTTTTTCAAAAAGAGTTTTATCCATTTTCAAAACCAGAATTTATTCATCATAGGGATGTTTTTTAAATTCAGTAAGGTCCCTCTCGAGTTGTGGCTCAAGTAACCATCCTGTATATTCTGAACCGCTGTCATCTTGAGGTGCGTAACCTAATTCTTTTTTTGCTTTTTCAACTGAAAAAATATTCCAGTAATTATCTGACATTGCAAAATATACTCCGTATTTTAGGCTCTCTGGAGCGTCAACAGCTTTCATATGTATCTGTGCAGCATCTCTATGAGATAACCATAGGCTCATGCCTCTGCCTGGATTATCATTCGATGATGTATATCCGATTCTAAGATGTATGGACGGAACGCCATAATATTCATTGTAAATAGACCCTAATGCTTCTCCAAATGCCTTAGAAACACCATAAAACCCAGAAGGTCGTATTGCTGTAGTTTCATCAATTCGTTTATAAGGTCGCTTAACTTTTGAAAAATCAGATGAAAGAATAGATTTGTAAGGTTCATCGTTATAATTACCTCCTACAGAATGTTGAGAAGAACCAAATACAACTCGCTTGACTCCACATGTTTTAGCGGCTTCAAATACGTTATATAAACCAACTATATTGTAGGGTAGCACTGTGTCCCATTCTGCCTTCATGCTTCTATCTGCAGCAAGATGTACAATCGTATCTTGACCTTTAAAGGCTTTTAAGACTGAATCAAAATCGTCTAAATTTCCTTTATGATTTCTNTTTTCTGGCAGGTCATCACATCCGAATCTTGAGAAAGAAGATAGTTCATATTTTTTCTCAAATGAAGGTCTAAGTGCTGANCCCACGACACCGTTTAGACCAGTTACTAGTACTTTCTTCTTTTCCATTATTGTCCTTTCTGGATAATTTTTACTGTGTAGTAAGTGTTAAATATAACAAGGAAAGAACCTTGAATTATAACTCCTAAACCATGTCCATTGTATTGATAGATTTCAAAAATTCCAACAAATATTAGTGATCCCACTACTACATACACAATATCAAAAAAAACATTGATTATTAGATTGTTTTTCAACTTTGCTAAATTTTCGATGTGTGGCTTTTTTCTGATAGATCTAAGAATCGAAGGTCCAATTGCAATTATCCAGTCAATTAATCCCCATATAATAAACTGAAAACCTAGAGCTTTCATGAAATCATTATCGAAGTAAATAAACGTGGCTCCACCTATAATGGAACAAGATCCCCATACGAGTAAAATAAATTTTATTTCTGTTTCAATGCTTTTGAAAAACACAGTACGTATAAATTAATTTGGGTTTTGTTATATTTATATATATTATATCGATTGTTAAAACATCGGTTTTAATTATGAAAATTTCAACGGAAGATATATTAACTAAAGTATCCGAGTTAGCTGCATCTATATCAGGNTACTATAGCAACATAATTAAAACTGATAAATTNAATATAGTGGTTCCTATGGCAGGNGGAGTNCCTTTTGCNGTTGACCTTCTTAGAGAGATCATATCTCCTAGCCCGGAAAAAATTCTAATAAGCTATGTATTTACTGATGGCAATCATTGGAACTTTACTGGTTCAAAACCTAAAAAAGGGTGCCCCATATTGATAATAGAAGATATTTATGACACCGGAGACACTCTATCAAAACTAATCCAATATTTAATTGATAATTATTCTCCAACNGATTTAAAGGTAGTGGTTATGTTAAATAAGAGGATCAAGAAAAATGTAGAAGTTGATATTGATTGGTGTGGGTTTGATATAGAGGATACTTGGGTATATGGATATGGCATGGACGATGACAAAGGGACTAGAAGGCAATTATCATTCATATCAGATGAGAAATAGAGGTAAAAATGAGACTTGAAGATGGTTTTAAATTAGATTTTGATGATGTTTTAATTAGNCCCAAAAGGAGCACGCTATCTTCAAGAAAGTTGGTTGATTTAAAAAGATCTTTTAAATTTAGGCACACAGAGGCTGTTTGGCTGGGCATCCCTATTATTGCCGCGAACATGGATACCACAGGGACATTTGAGATTGGGAACGTTTTNAAGAAGCATAAAATGTTGACTGCTATTCATAAGTTTTATTCTCTCGAAGAATGGGAAAAGGCATTGAGTTCAAGCCAGATTTCTCCTGAATATACTGCTGTAACCTTTGGTATCGAAGAAGCCGAGAATGCTGCGATCTTTTTTGAAAGCTTGAAGAAAAAAAATATTGAATGCCCTAAATTTATATGCTTGGATGTTGCTAATGGATACAATGAAAAATTCCTTGATTTTGTAAAAAAGATAAGAGATCAGTTTACAAATCCTATTATTGCAGGCAATGTTGTGACAGGCGAGATGACAGAGGCATTGATATTAGCGGGTGCNGATATTGTAAAAATAGGTATTGGTCCGGGTTCAGTATGTACCACTAGAACTGTTACAGGTGTTGGTTACCCTCAACTTTCAGCAATAATTGAATGCTCTGATGCCGCNCATGGTTTATCCGGTCATGTCATGTCGGATGGAGGATGTGCAACCCCAGGTGATATTTCTAAAGCATTTGGCGCAGGTGCTGACTTTGTTATGTTGGGTGGAATGTTAGCAGCTCACGAGGAATCTGGAGGAGCAAGTATAGAGAGAGATGGTAAAACATATAAAGAGTTTTATGGTATGAGTTCTGATACTGCAATGGAAAGATATTATGGAGATATAAAAGATTACAGAGCAAGTGAAGGGGAGGCTATATCTCTTGAGTTTAGGGGACCGATTGACAAAACCATCCAGCAAATTTTAGGAGGGATTAGATCGGCTGCGACATATGTCGGGGCTAAAGATATAAAAGATCTCCAAAAATGCACTTCATTTGTTTTGAAATATAAGTAGACCTATTTTTTTTCTATGGGTTTACCTAATGATTCTGGCTCTTGNCCCCCAAAAAATATCTTCAGAAGACCTGGAAGTTCTTTATTATTTTTGCTCCTATTGAATCTCTGGATGAATATTAGTGTCAAAATCATCAGAGGGAATGGAATGAGTGGTAAAACTTGAGTCAAACCTAGTGCAACAGACTGCAGTTTAAGAGCGATCAACTGGAAAGCCCCAAAACTGTAAGCACCTATTGCTGCCCTGACTGGGTTCCAGCCTCCAAAAATTACTATTGCAAGACATATCCATCCATAGTTTCCTGTATGATTTTCAGACCAACCAAATTTTGCGTGTAATGAAAAAGCTGCACCCCCGAAACCAATGATTAAACCTCCGATTACAGTTGCAAGTAACCTAATTTTTTCTGGGTTTATGCCCCTATTTTGTGCCGAATCTGGATTTTCTCCTACTGATCTAACTATAAGACCAAATCTTGTCTTTTCAAGAAAAAACCAAGTCAGAGGAATTAATAATAATGATATGAACACCAATATATTTTGATCAAATATGCTTGGCCCAATATAGGGTATGTCTTTCAGTATTGGAATAGAAAGTCTAGGAAAATAAGGCCCAGGAATTCGAACAAATTCACGACCAAGGAAACTACTTAATTTTCCAAGAAAAATTGTCAGGATAAATCCTACAGCTATTTGGTTAATTCCTAGTTTGNTGTCGCACAATATGATTACTAGTGCAACCAAGCTTCCTACTAGTCCTGCACATAAAAATCCCAATACTGGGTTTCCAGTCATAACCGAGACAGCGAAAGCTGTTAGGGCAGTAATTAATAGAGTCCCTTCTANCGATAGATTGATAACTCCCGATTTTTCTGTAATTGTCTCTCCTACAACTACTAAAACAATAGGAGTGCTTAGTGAAATTATTGTTATAAAGGATTGTTCAAAAGGAAGCATCTTTAATTCCTCTTAATAATTCTGTGCAAAAGATCATTTACTTTGGAAGAATTAAAAATAAGCCAAAAAAATACCATTGAGGAAAGGAGTATCGATATTAGGCTAGAATGCAGATCCAGCCTAAGTTGTAGTTGAGATCCTCCAGCGATCATTGCGGAGAAGAAGAATGTTAGAAGTAATGTCGGTAATATTCTTCTGTTCGATGCCAGGACAACAAGAATACCGAGGAATCCGTAACCTCCAGATATAGAAGGTACTAGCTTGTGATAGAAAACACTTGCCTGAAATACACCTGCCAATCCTGCTATTGCACCACCTAAAATGAAAGCTAAATAAATGTAATGATTACTATTGAACTTGTACTTATTGGTTGATGAAGGATTTATTCCAGTAGCTCTTAACATCAGTCCAAATCTTGAGTAAGAAAGAAACAGGATTAAAATTAAGATTATTATTGNTACAATTATTATTGATAGGGCAGGGATGTTTAAGCTGGATATTGTCGGAAACCAAGATTCTTTTGGAAAAATATCTGTTCCGCTAGTAGATGCAATTCCAGATNTGCTCCATGGTCCCAATATAAGATATATGATTGCTCCAGTTGCAACAAAGTCTAATCCAAGACCACCAAAAATTTCGTGAACGTTGAACTTAACTTTTAGATATCCACAGAGAAGTCCCCACAAGGCCCCAAAAGACATTCCTACAATTACTTGAATAATTGGAGATACTAATGTTTCTCCAAAAAATGATTTAGCTACCCAAGTGGCGCCGATGGCTCCTAATACAATCTGACCTTCGATTCCTATGTTCCATAATCCTCCTGAGAAAGTGATAATTAAAGCTAGAGAGGCTAGTGAGATTGGGAGGAAGATCAACATGGTTTTTACTATTTTCTCAGGACGCCCAAANGCACCATCGAAAATAGACCGGATTACTTCAATAGGAGATGTTCCAAGTAGTACCATGATTATAGAAGCTACTAAAAGAGTTAGAATTACTTTAATAAAAAAGGTGCCCAAAGGAAGTTTTTTAATGCTGTTCATAGCCTTAGTCTTTCACTCCTGAAATCAAGAATTTAATTTGATCTTTTTTGATCATTGATTTATTTGACACCGAGGTTATTTTTTCACCANAGAAACAGATAATCCAGTCTGATCTTTCCCATGCCTCATCAATATCAGTAGTAGAGAATAATATTCCAAAATCTCTGCTTGATCTCTCGATTATTTTTTCCCATACTGAAGAAGTTGATTTGACATCTAGGCCTCTTGTGGGTTGTTCTAACAATAAGAAACCTGGAGTTTTAGGTATTAATGCAAGTTGTAATTTCTGTTGATTGCCTCCAGATAATTGTTTCGCATATGAATTAGATTCACCCTTTATTTCAAATTCTTTTATTAGACTGTTTGCTCTTTTTTCTATGTTTGACCACTTAATTACTTTTACATCTCCATACGTTAAGGCTAAGTGCTCTTTAATAGTCAAGTCTTCGAACAACCCTCTCTCAAGCCTATCAGAGGGAGTGTAATGAAAGTCTTCAGGAGGGATAATTGAATTATTTCCATTACCTAAAGAAATATTCACTGTCTTGTTAAAGCAGTCCCTAATAAATTGGTTACACCCAGATCCTTGTAATCCTATTACTCCGACTTTAGAACCTTGAGGTATTTCAGTAGTACCTAACTTCCACTTAGATAGATCTATAGAAATAAATTGGTTTTTTGGAGGTATAGTTTTTCTGGAGTGATTTTGAATTTTACTGATATCTTCTTGGAACATAAGTTTAATAATTTTTTTTCTATCAAAAGGTATGGGTACTGTCTTAACTTTGGTTCCATTCTTTAGAATTGTCGCCTCATTACACAGATCAAAGACCTCGTCTAATTTATGTGAGACCAATATAATTACGTAACCTTTTTTATTTAATTTTTTTAATACTTTGAAAACCAAATTTCTTTGGTTCAAAGAGAATCCGTTGGTTGGCTCATCAAGAATAATTATTTTTGAATTTTCAAACAGTAATCGAACCAGTTCTACTTGTTGCCTTTCGCCAATTGATAGGCTTTTTATCCTGATTTGAGGGTTAACTTTTATCTCATACTCTGCAAATATTTTGTTTAATTCGTTCGCTATCTTTCTCTTATTTAGAGAGGGCCCGAATTTCTTCGATCCTACTAAGAAACTTTCACTGACAGTGAGATTTTGAAAATCTAAAGGATCTTGGCTCAATATTCCAATTCCGTTTTCAATACTTGATTTTGTAGAACCCAATCTTAACTTCTTGCCGTCTATGATGATGTTTCCGCTGTCGGGTTTCTGGTGACCAGATATTATTTTAACGAGTGTAGATTTTCCAGCCCCATTTTCTCCTAGTAGAGCGTGGATTTTGCCAGAATTTATTTCAAGACTAACGTCATCGTTAGCTATCACTTCATCAAAAGCTTTGAATATGTTATTGATTTCTATTTTCATAGGGATATTTCTAGTAGGCTAAAAAACAGGCGGCTGTAATCTAGCCGCCTGTTTTAATTTGCTCTATTTTGAAAACAAGTTACTCAGACGAAGAGTCACCTGTCATTCCTTCTAGCAGTTGAGGTGCATACCAGATTTGTAAGTCGGTTGCGACTTCACCTGCCTTTAAGAATACTGAACCATCTTGGTAGTTTAATGGGCCTTCAAAGATCACCTTAGTTTCTGCTAGTGTGTCAATGTACTCATTTACTTTCTCAGCTTCTGCCACTTCCAATCCGTTTCCTGGCTTCCATCCAATCATAGAACTATCTTTGTTATTGATGCCATTCCAGTCAGGACCTAGCCATTTGAACACAGGCCCGAATTCGCCAGAAGAAGCCATCATCGCAGCCATGAAGTAGGACGGTCCCCAATTAAAGTAGTTGACTCCTAAACACACTTCAGGTGCTTGATCACAAGCTCCTTCGTAGTCATAAGGAACAGCCCAGACTGTCTCTCCTGCAGCTGCTCTTTGACCAGCAACCACTAGGGCTTCAGTTGTATCAATGTGAGATATCACAACGTCTCTTCCTTCATCATAGAAATCGTTAGCTACCTGAGTTGGATCTAAAGTGAATCCAGGAATGTGGAACCAGAAACCAATCCAAGTAACCTTGAAGTCAATGGTTTTGTCGCCAGCACATGCCAAGGCGCCGATATAAGTTGCATTTGCAAGTCTTCTTGTCTCAGCATTTATCAATGGTCCAAGGAACCCTATCTTCCCTTCTTTGGATTTTATTGCGGCAGCACATCCTGCCATCAACTGTCCGTATTCCATTTTACCCATTATGTTACCTAGGTTTTGGAGTTCAGGTTTGTACCTTTCCCCCTCTTCCCATGCACTGTCTCCTGATGACCAAATTAATGCAACGTCAGGGAATTTTGCTGCTGCTTCTAAAATGCCATCACTCATGTCGTCTGAAGTAGCAAATATCAGTTCAGCTCCCTGATCAACCATGTCCGACACTATGTCAGGTATGGTTAGATCGGGATTGTCGGCTGGGTTGACAAAGTCAACGGTAATCAGTTTGCCGCCTATCCTTTCAGCAGCATATTGTCCACCTTCAAAATGAGCTTGCGACCATCCTTTGTCGTTTCTCGGTCCAACAAGAATCATACCTATATCTATTGGTTTGATTTCCGGAGCTCCGAAGTAATCTTTATAGATCCTTTTATAAGTACCGTCCCTCTGAATTTCATCAAGAAGCATATTTACACCTCGATGTAATGACCTGTTTTCCGGGCTAACTGCAAATCCGTACTCTTCTCCAGTTGGAAAGGCAGCAGTCATTGCAAAAGATGGATCTTTTCTTTGACGATCTCCATTAACAGGTAGGTCCTGCAGGATTGCATCGACCTCTCCTGATTGGAGAGCTAGGAACATAGCAGCAGGTTCGTCAAAGGACACAATAGTTGCACCTGATGGTGCATTCTCTTGGGCGTACATTTCGCCAGTCGTTCCAGTTTGAACTGCTATAAATCCTCCCTCCAAAGCTTCGAGGGAATCAAAAATTTCTTTGTCAGGTGATCTGACGAGCAATGATTGGTCGGCACCAAAGTATGGTCTTGTGAACAAAGTATTTTTAGCGCGTTCTTCTGTTATTGTCATAGCAGAAGCTACGATGTCACATTCTCCAGTAGCTGGCAGCAACCAGATTCCGTCAAATGGAACAACTTTTACGCTCATTCCAAGGTCCATTCTACCTGCTATCTCTCTCATGAGATCCATATCAAAACCAATCCATACTCCGTCTTCTTCCCACTCAAAAGGTTCGTATGGAGCATCAGTACATACCGTAATCTCACCTTCAGAAATCACCGAACCTCTTGCTTGCGCTATAGGGTCTCGGTCTCCGCCGCCGCCGCCAGGAGGCATAGGACCAAAATAATCAGCGAAGATCAAATCGTATACTCCGTCCATCCTCATTTCTTCCATCAGGTCGTTTATTACTACAGCAAGCTTTTTACTTTCAGGACTTACTGCAAAACCATATTGTTCTCCGGTAGGGAACGTATCGGTCATTGCAAAGTTAGGGTCGTGACTCTGCCTGTCTCCATTTACAGGTAGGTCCTGCAGAATAGCGTCTACCTCTCCTGATTGTAATGCTAGAAACATCGCAGCAGGCTCATCAAATGATACGAGTGTAGTATCAGCAGGTGCATTTTCTTGGGCATACATTTCTCCGGTAGTACCAGTCTGAACAGCTATCGAGCTCCCTGATAAAGATTCTAACGAATCAAATTTTTCTGCATCAACGCTTCTTACCAATAGTGATTGGTCTGCATCGAAATAAGGGTCAGTGAATAGAGTAGATTTGGCACGTTCCTCTGTTATGGTCATTGCTGAAGCAACAACGTCACATTCTCCAGCTGCTGGTAGTAGCCATATTCCATCGAATGGAACTACCTTTACGGCCAATTCTATTCCCATTCTTTGAGATATTTCTCTCATCATGTCCATATCAAATCCTATCCAACGTCCATCGTCATCTTCGAACTCGAATGGTGGATAAGGTGCATCGGTACAAACTGTGAGTTCTCCTCTAGAAATCAAGCCGTGCCTAGCTATGTCCATGTCAGGAGCATTTCCTGGCGCTGGTGGTGGACCTTTTTTACCTGGAGGTGGTCCACCTTTTTTAGGTGGAGGTGGTCCCTTTTTACCTGCTTGTTGTTCGTCACCATGAGGTCCGGGGGCAGTCTCTTGTTCCCCGCAGGCCACAAAAGCCAGAGTAAAGAATAGTGTTAATAAAACTGAGGGCACAATAGCCCTGAAAATAAGGTTTTTCATCAGGTTATCCTTGACTGAAATTATTTGTAAAATTGAAGTGTAACAATATTCCTTAATCTTTTGTTAAATCGATGTTACAACTATTCTTTTTTGTCGGGGCTTAGTTTTTTTTCTAACATACTTGCAAGTCTTGTCATCGGAATTGTTAGCAGGAGATAGATTATTCCAGTGACAACAATAGGTGTAGCGTTAGCATCTGACATAACTCCATCCCTTCCAAATCTTGTTAGCTCTTTTGTCGTGCTAGTTACTCCAATAACAGAAATTAACGCCGTATCTTTTAACAATAAGACAAGCTCATTAGTCATAGGAGGAATCATAATTCTAAAGGCTTGAGGTAATATTATTCTTTGGTAGGTTTGATATTTCTTCATTCCCAAGGCCTCTGAAGCTTCAAATTGTCCCGGCGGGATAGCTTCTATTCCTGATCTAATAACTTCTGCAATGTATGCTGAAGAAACTATAGCCAAAGCTAATATACCTTTAGAATACGCACCAGGAATTCTAAAGCCAAAAGCAATAGGCAAGCCATAGGCTATAAAAATGAGAATTAGTAATGCTGGCAAGCCTCGAATAACATCAATATAAACTGTGGCAACCCATCTATATAGCCTCACCTTGGAGAGCTTCATAAGAGCAAAAAGCAAACCTAAAATTGATCCTCCTATAAAACCAGCAAAAGTAAAAATCAATGTATTTTTGGCAGCTTGTGTAATTATCAAAGGAAATTGCTTTATCATAATTTCCGGCTTGAACATTGTTTCTCTTAGCTTGGGAAAATCGATAAAAGAAAATATGAGTGCGATGATGAATATAATGAATAAAATATTAATTATTTCCTTCAAATTATTTGGTTTGGAGAAATTTTTCATATCATTTAGAGTATATAGAATTTTCTAACAATCATCTTTCCTTTATCATTAATGCTTGAGAAGAATTCTGTTCATATTAATAATCGTAATGTTGATATGTGGCTGTGGTAACGAAGGAAAAAAAATTACCTATGACATTATCATTCCTGATGAACGTATCTTTACTTTTGAAGATCTCGAAGAAATTGGATTCAAAAAAAATCGTCAATACGACGTAAGTAAACTTGAAGGAGCTAAAGAGGCTTGGAACGGATTTTGGTCTCCTGATAAAAAACAGAAAGAATATGAATTAAGATTTTACCCTTCTCATAGTGTGGCCGTTGCTTCAGGAGAATCTTTTGCAGAAGAAGTTACTGGAAAAGATGCAAAATTAAAAAAATCTGAGGTGACATGGCAGGAGGGAATTAAAGATCGTAGGCAGATAATTGGACGCGAAGGAGGAAGCAGAAATAGTGTAGGACCTAAGCACGGAAATTACGCTATTTTTGCAAATATCGTCATGCTCTGTGAGGGTCCTGAAGAACTCTCTTTAGAAGTATGCTGGAAATTAATTGCCGCACTAAAGTCAAAAGATTGAATTTAACATCGAAGTCTAGATGTTTTATTATTCAATGCAAGAAATATTATTCAGAGGTTGAAATGAGATTTTGTTACGCATTTAGAAGATTTTCAGATTATCCATATTTGGGAATTGCTACTGATCTTGATCCAACTAAACTCACAGACAAATTTTTAAAAAGAGTAAATAATATGGGTTTTGATGGAATTGAGCTTGGAATGGAATGCTTGGAAAGAGTTGAGGGTAGAGAAAAAGGATTAAAAGAATTTGAAAAGAGACTTAGTGATTTTGGAACTCCTGTCCTTGCTATTAGGTCTGGTGGCAGGTGGGGTGGATCAATGGTTGACCCAAAAACAGGAGAAGAAAATATTATTCGTGCAAAAGGAGCAATTAAATTTGGAAGTATATTAAAGTCTGAGGTAATTAATGGAGCAACATGCGAACCTGAAAAATCTCCGTATATTGATACTGGGTCAGGTTTAGTTTCGGGTTTGGAATTTGCTCATCATGGCTTCCCTTTTTCTCAGAATTCTAGTAGGCAAACAACTCTTCCTGAATACGATATGCTTGCAGAAAAATATCAAGAATTGTGTGATGAAGCAAAAAATTATGGATTAAATATTTCATGTGAAATGCACCAAAACTCTCCAATTGATAATAGTTGGTCTGCTAAATTACTCCATAGCAAAGTGGAGAGAGATAATTTTGGTATTAATCCTGATTTAGGAAATATTATTTGGAATTATGATATTCCAGAAGAATTAACCGAAGATGCGATTAAGGAGTTGGCGCCAATTTCAAACTATTGGCATTGTAAAAATATGACCAGAGTAAATCATCCTGAAAATCAAAGATCAGTTTTTATTAGAGAAAATATACTTGGAGGAGAGATTGATTATAGGTTTGCAATTGAAGCCATGCACGATGGAAAATATAAAGGATTAATGGCACTAGAAGGTGTACCTAGCGGTGATCAATTCTATTCTGATAAGCAGAGTTTGGACTATTGCAAAGAAATTTGGGAAGATGTGGAAAATAATAGTTAAATTTACAACAATAGTAGGATGATTTTATGAGAAAGGTTTTTTTTGCGTTATTTTTAGTTATATTTTCTTTATCTTGTTCAAATTTCTCTGATGAACCTGTTCAGGTAGACACCATATATTCTATGGATGATGCTTCAAAATTGGGTATAAAGAATTTAATGAAGGGCGATTTTGAAACAGAATTTCCTGAAGCGACACATGCAAAATGGGGATTTTGGAAAGGCAGGGAAGTGGCAATTCTTAGATACGAATCTGTTGAAAAGGCAAGGACTTTGGGTAAAACTGCTGCCGAGGAGCAAACTGAACTTGTAGAGGTTGTGGAAAGTAATATAGCTCACGGTCCAAAAGTTGAAAAAACTAAATGCCGAGGTGATGCATATGGAGGGACTCCTTACAGGCTATCGCCAAAATATAACATAGGTATTGGAGGAACACTTATTCTTAATAAAAGCTCTTTCAAGGATTTAGATGTTGAGATGGGTAATCAAAGAGGTACCAGAGGTGGTTGTGTTAGAAGAGAACCGTTGTATATCCAATTTAAAGTTCATGGAAACTTAGTAATCATGATTGAACCTATGCCTGAAGAAGATAGGCCTGCTATGGATAAAATTATTGACGAGGTTGTATCTAAATTACCCTAAGTAAGTGAATAGAACGGGAGAAGGAATTCGAACTCTCGACACTTTGCTAGGAAGGTAGATTTGGATTAATCATCCTGTAGCTTCTTGTACAGAGACTTACCTTTCTTGTGAAGATCCAAGATTTCTTTCCGTTGTTTATCTGAATAAAATTTCCCCTTTTTTGAGACCCATTCTAAACTTCTGTCAATTTCTTCTATAAAA
>PACM01000014.1 GCA_002700125.1 Dehalococcoidia bacterium | reverse complement strand
CGATAAAATTATTTTTTTTCGATACAAAGCTAACGAAAGCATATCCTGCTGATACCGTTGTGGTGTTTGAGCATATGAGCCATAGAAATTTTGACGGTGCAGATTGNAATAATTAATTTTCATTCACGAATCCATCTTCATCCCAAATATATCCATCTTCTCTGAATTTCTTCAAGTCAATGATGTTATCTATACGATTAATTGCCATAAACCTCAAGAACTTACCTTTTATGGATTTTCCTTGATGTCCTGCCGAGACTTTTTTACCGTCTTTNTATTTATAAAAGTCTATTCTTATAGTGTTGGTCGAAGCAGTGAATGATTTTCTGTGAATTTGAGGGAGTNCATCTATAATCAAGTCNTCTTGTTCAAATATTTTAGAAAACTTGGGTTTCCAAAAGTCCGTTAATTTTAANACGNTCATCTTCAGTTTATAATTTGGGATTAGGTTTCCTNGAGANACAAGTCCCAATAGNGCACTTGTNATTATAAAGTTGTTGTTACAGTATTCNATTGNATCTTTATCAAGAGTGTTGGCACCTAAGGCGCTATAAACAACACCTGTGTATCTCGAATAGGCTGGAGTGCAATCTGCGTCAAAAATATTGATATTCATTTGATGTATTTTGTTAGCCTTTTCTTCAGACGTCCCATAAATCTTTGGCAATTCAGAAACTTCTAATTCCTTAAGCTGTTTTATTACTTGTCTTATTTCCTTGAAGAAAATATTGTNNGTATTCTTAAACTTTGTGTCAGTCGAGTTATTGCTTGATTTTCCTTCACTTGGNGGAATAAGTATTTTCATNTCATTTTTTACCTTTTGCTATTATATTTGAAGAATGAAAATTACGAATCTCAAGGCTGAAGTACTTGTTGCAGACAATGCCGATATTTCATTAACATCTTCTGCTCAGGANACTGTTCTAGTTACTGTTGAAACTGATGAGGGATTGGTTGGATATGGAGAAACTGATGCAAATCCTTGGGTTGTAAAAGCCTGTATAGAATCTCCAGGGACACACACTATGGATCAATCCATGAAAGATATAATAATAGGTAGAGATCCCTTAGATGTAGAAGATTGCTGGAATGCTCTTTATGTTGGAACTGCCATGACNGGAAGNAGAGGAGCTGGNGTTAATGCAATAGGNGCTATCGATATGGCNCTATGGGACATCAAAGGAAAATANCTTGATAAGCCNGTGTTCGAGTTGCTGGGTGGAAATGTCCATGAAACTATAACTCCCTACGCGTCTCTTCAGCCTTTAGGAAGTAGTTTTGAAGAATATCGCGATTCGCTAGNCGANTGGGCGGAAAAAGCAAAAAATCTTGGTTTTAAAGCAGTAAAGTCAGAGGTCACAATGAATGGTCCTTATGCTCATAATGGAATGAGAGAGGATGATGATAAGCACACAAAGGTTTTAGAAGCAGTCCGTAAAGCATTAGGCCCGAATATCCATCTAATGGTGGATGTACAGTACAAATGGCAAACGGCTGAGGAGGCACTAAGGACTGTAAAAGACTGGGGTCAGTTTGATATTTACTTTTTAGAAACTCCTGTGTGGACAGATAATCTTGATGACTATGCTAGGATGCACGAAGAGGCGCCTATGAAAATTGCCGCAGGTGAGTGGTTGAGCACAGTTCACGAATTTAAAGATTTGATAGAAATAGGACGTATTGATGTTGCGCAACCAGATATAGGGCGTGTTGGCGGATTGTCAGAAGCAAAAAAAGTGTCTGATTTAGCCGACAAAAATCAGAGAATTATTGTCCCTCATTGCTGGAAGACATCGATTTCTATTTCCGCTACAGCCCATTTTGCATTCAATACTCCTTCATGTGCATTCATAGAATATCTTCCTCCACAATTGTGCCACGAAACTCTTAGAAGAGAATTGGCAGAAGAAGGATTTTCATTTGAAAATGGACTGATTCAAATTCCTACTAGGCCNGGATTAGGAATTGAAATCAATGAACTTGCCGTAAAAAAATATAAAGTAGCTTAAAGAAAGATAATTTTTTATTTTTATGCGAGATCTGAGAGTCGTAGAAACTTATAAAACCAGAGGATTTAAGTCCGTTTGGACAATTGGCACCTTAAATTCTTTCTGCAGATACTTCGAAGTTCTTGTTAGCACTGTCGTTATTTTTCAGATTAGCGGAAGTGCTTTAGTAGTAGCAATAAATGCCAGTCTCAGAGTCGCCCCCTTACTGCTATTTGGATGGATAATAGGCCGCATTAGTGATTCTATTGAACGCAGATATTTAATGTTACTTTCTTCAATCATTTTTTCTGTGTCATCGTTGGTAGCTTTTATTCTTATGTTCTCCGGGGTGATAACAGCGTGGCACTTATTGATTATTTCTTTTGCCTCAGGGATCGGATGGTCCTTAGAATTTCCGTCTAGGAGATCATTCATTGGAGACTTATTATCTGACAAGAACAGATCTTTAGGTATTGGGCTTGATATGATGTCTTCAAATATTGGTCGATTGGCTGGTCCTGTTATTGCAGGTTTAACAATCGATTATTTGGTAGAGTTTTCTTTTCTTTTTTCTATGTCGCTATATCTTGTATCAGTAATTATTTCACTTTCACTTTTTAANCTAGAAGGAAGATTTGCCAGTAATGNTCAGTTACCTAAAGANCAAGCNAGNNCGAATCCATTCCGGTTGNTNATTAGCAACAACATGTACAGAACTGTTNTGGTGGTGACTGTAGTTTTTAATGTCTGGGGGGTTCCAACATTTAGTATGGTTCCAGTGATAGCTGAAAACCTACTCAGCATTAATGCAACTCTTTTGGGCATTCTCGTAGGCGCTGAAGGAGCAGGGAGTCTATTGGGCTCTATAGCTATTGCAGGCGTCAGGAATAGAAAGTTGCAGTCATTTTTATTCATCTTTGGTGCGTCCCTTTTTCTTGTCTGTATATTCTTATTTTCTTTGTCCGAAATTTATTTGTTGTCATTGNTTTTGTTATTTTTTGGTGGATTAGGAATTTCAGGCTTTAGCACTATGCANAGCGTTATTATCGTAGATCGTACTAGATCCGATTTAAGAGGTTCTGCATTGGGATATCTATCAACTACTATCGGAACTCAGCCGATTGGGGCCCTAAATGTCGGTTTCACGTGTTCAATTTTTCTTCCTCAAATCGGAGTTAGGATTAGCGCAATAGAGGGCATTGTATTTATGATTCTGCTGATCAGTGCAAGCAACTATTGGGAGTACAAAAAAAAGTTTAACTTGAAGATCTAAAATATTTTTGGGAATATGATAGGTGTTTTTTTAATGTAATCTTTATATTCTTTTTTATCGCCCCAAGATTTTTCAGCTCTTTTTTCTAATTGAGGAATTCCAGACACAAATCTTAACATTATAAATACCAATATCGGAGACAATATTGCAATATAGGACAATTGAGTCAGATAAGTTAAAGATATTATAAAGATACCAAGCCATAATAAAACTTCACCTAAATAATTAGGATGCCTTGATATTGACCACATTCCTGTTGAAATGAATCCAGGCATATTTTTGGACTTGAAATCCATTTTTTGGTTGTCTGACAGTACTTCAATAAAGAAGCCAATAACCCAGAGAATAAGTCCTGTCCATTGAATTAATCCAAACTCTTGATTTTGTGGNGATAGTATAACAATTATTGCTGCTANAGAAGTGAAAAATATCCATAATCCTTGAATATTCCACAGTAGCATCAGNCTCAAAGGATCTTGAAGAAATTTTTTTAGCCGTACATCTTTTCCAGAGCCATATCTTCTAAGAAATAAAAATGTCCCAAGCCTTAATGCCCAAACTATAATAAGTGCTCCTATGACTCCTTTGTTGATGTCTATATTTGAGGTTGTGTAAAGCGACCATACTATTATTGTAATAAACGTCAGGCTTCCAATCAGATCGAACAATAGTTCTGTTTTAAATATCCAAGAAATGATAAAAAACAGCATCTGAATAGCGAATATTATTAGTACATTCCAGTACATTAGAGGNATNNCANTAAANGTATTTGTATATGATCCAGTCAATATGCACACCANNCCTACGAATGCCCATACNGCCCATATTAATAAAANATTTACNAGGNGTTTCNTTTTCATATTATTAAGTTAATATTACTNTATATATTGCACGAAATGGAGTTAAAAAGGTTATGGCAGGNAATAAAAAGGNAGAAATATTTGAGATTCAAGAAGATGCNGNNNACATGCTTGAATATCTNNCNGAGAAATANAAACTNGCANACCGTTCTAANGCCCTACGAGTAATACTAGACTACGTTTCACAAGATGCGGATATAGATGAAATATTTTCTGTTAGAAGATGTATTCGGTGTGGCGGAAGAACCGGCTGGGAAACCCCATTANATTCTTAAAGAGAGGTTATACATGAAAAAAGGAAAGAGCCCTGGCGTATGGCTTGCCGGGGATCCAGAAGATTTAAAAAAATGGATGCAGTACGGAGTTACAGGGATTGTGACGAATACTGTAGTGCAGAGAGAGCTAACTGAAAAATACGGCTCTTTAATANNTCTGACGACGAAGTATTTGCAAATCACTGACAGGAAGATTGCGATTGAAATTGACGGAAATTCTACCCAGGAATTATTGGATGTGGGAGAAGTGTTTACAAAGATGTCTGATCAGATAATTTTGAAGATTCCCTGTTCAGAAATAGGGTTAGGGGCATTTGTGGAACTCAAAAAAGAAGGTGTTGAAACTTTTTGTACAACCGTTTTTTCCTTGAATCAGGCTGTTGCCGTTGCACAAGCTGGAGCGGATCATATTCTGCCTTTCTGTGAACCTATGAAAGAAATTGGAGTAAGCCCTACCAAGCTGGTGAAGGAATGCTATGAAACTTTCAAAGACTGGAATGACAGGCCTAAAATAACAGCAGCTTTGGTTAGGTCAGTAGACGTGGCTCATAGCGCTTTTTTGAATGGAGCGGACGGGATAATAGTTTTTTGGCCTATCTTTAAGGAGATGCTAGAGAACACATATACAGATAAATGGAATAAGATTTTTATGGATGAATGGAAAACGATGAACAGTAGAGGCCATCTTAAAGGACTACCGATTCAACTTGATGAGTAAGATAATGCATAGCTTGCCCACAGCCTTGACTTTATCTAGGTTTGTTTTTGGAATAATTGTTGCGGCGTTGTTATGCATAGAATCTAATACAGCAGTGCTGATCGCAGTAATACTGTTTGTTTTAGGATCTTTAAGTGATGCAGCAGATGGAGCNTTTGCTAGAAGGCAAGAAAACCCATCTAAATTTGGAGCGTTTCTTGATCCTATAGCAGATAAATTTCTTGTTTTTATAGTCTTGATCTCTCTGGTATTCAACTATGATTCTTTGTACATATTTATTGCAACCTTGATTATTATTACTAGAGAAATATTCGTAATGTCTCTAAGGGAATGGATAGCTACGACTGCAGATGGTGAAGCAGTTGAAGTGTCAGGANTGGGCAAAATAAAGACCATAATTCAGATGAGCGGGATCAGCTTGGTTGTCGGTTCTCCTTTAACTGATTTGCCTTATTTCTTTGAGTTTTCTCTTTCTGTTCTGGGTCTCGGTGCATTGATAGGAGTNTACTCAGCANTAAAATACTANAAGGCCTCTTTNNAGNATATTAGATAAGAAATTAAGTCAGTTCTTTTTCTAATTCGTCGATCGACTCATCAATTGCTGTACATATATGATCTATTTGATCTTTTGTCGTTATCAANGGAGGAGCTACCGGAACTATGAATGCAGGAACTCTTATCCATATACCTCTCTCCTTTAATTTAAGTGTCAGTATCCGATTTATCTGAAGAGAAGGATCAAAATGTTCTTTAGTCTCTCTATCTTTAACCAACTCTAATCCTTGAATGAGTCCGATTCCTCGGTTGTCGCCAACAATTCGATGCTTATCCTTGATTTCGCTCAGCCTCTCAAATAATTGTTTGCCCCTTTCTTTAGCATTCAGNACCAGATTCTCNCTTTCCACTATTTCTAAATTTTTAAGCCCAGCTGCTGCTCCTCCAGGATGGCAACTATATGTATACATATGACTCCAAGCATTGGATGGGTCCCCATTGAATACGGATGAGATCCTCCTAGTAGAAACTGCTCCTCCNAGTGGAAAATAACCGCTTGTTACTCCTTTAGCAAAACTCATGATATCAGGGGTTACTCCAGCAATATCTGCTCCAAACCACTCTCCGGTCCTTCCAAAACCTGTAATCACTTCGTCAAAAATAAGTAGGATACCGTATCTGTCACACAGTTTTCTAACCCTTGACCAGTAATNCTCNGGGGGAACGACTCCTCCCAGAGGCTGTGAAATAGGCTCCCCNATAAATGAGGATATTGAATCTGGGCCGTGAAATAATATTTTATCTTCAATTTCTTTTATACATTTATCTGTGAATTCTTCGGGACTTTCAGAGTCGTTCTCTCTTCTATAATAGTTAGGTTGCTTGACGTGTATCAAATTAGAAGGAGCCGGTTGATAATCAGTTCTTGGAAANCCTGGATGNCCTCCGAGCCANANAGTNCCGTAGGTNGANCCNTGATATGAGCCGTCTCTAGAAATGACCTTAAATCTTCCTTTATCTCCATTTCTAACGTGGAATGCTTGAGCCATTTTCAGGCTTGATTCGTTTGCTTCAGATCCTCCTTGGCAGAAAAAAGTTTTACTTAAATCCCCGGGAGATATTGTTGAGATTTTTTGTGCAAGTTGTACCGAAACAGGTGTAACCCCTGCATAGACATTCATGCTAACAGAACTTAACTGGTCATAAATTGCCTTTGCTATTTCTTCTCTTCCGTGCCCCACATTTCTAAAGTACATTCCACTAATTCCGTCGATAAATTCTTCACCGTCATGCGATGTTAACTTTATTCCATCTGCTTGCTCAATGATCAATGGCCCCCCTTCGTCTTCCAGTGTTGATTCGTTAAACATCCCAACATACAAATGTTCATTTGCCGTTCTTGACAGTTTATTTTTATATTTGCCCATAATAGTTAAGAGATTTTATTAGTTAATTATACACAGAAGATTGTTAATTATTATAAATGTTAAATAGGAAGTTTGAGTATATATTTTGATTGAAATATGATTATGTCAATGAATTTCGATATTCTAAAAATAAAGTTTCATAGGAGATCTTTGTGAATCTAGGACTGTTTGCTATGCCACTGCATCCCCCAGGATCTAATTTATCTGAAACTCTTCGACATGATTTGAACCAAATCATTAAACTTGACGAGCTGGGATACAAAGANGCTTGGATAGGGGAGCATTTTACTGGTGAATGGGAAAACATACCTGCGCCGGACTTATTTATATCTCATGCGCTTGGGAAAACTGAAAATATTGTCTTAGGAACCGGAGTTTCNTGCCTGCCCAATCATAATCCATTCGTTTTAGCTCATCGAATTGCCCAACTAGATCAAATGGCTGAAGGAAGGTTTCAATGGGGCATAGGAGCTGGTGGATTTCCAGGCGATTTAGCTGCATTCGGATATGGAGATGACAGGAATAATATACAAGGAAGAGACAACAGGAAAATGGCTCAAGAAGCTATAAAGGCAATATTAGAAATTTGGGATAATCCTGAGCCAGGTATTAGAAAGAATGAGTTTTGGGAGTATTACATCCCCGACCCCGACCCTGATATCTCTTTGCGAGTCCACGTAAAACCTTTTCAGTTGCCTCATCCTCCCATAGGAGTTGCAGGTGTTTCTGAATCTTCTAAAACTATAGCCCTTGCGGGTGAGAAAGGCTGGATACCATTAAGTATCAATTTAGTTCCAACGAGAATTTTGGAGTCCCATTGGGGAGCAATTTCAGAAGGAGCCCAAAAAGGTAATTTAGTTCCAGATAGAAGCAATTGGAGAATTGCCAGAGATATCTTCGTTGCTGACACTGACGAAGAAGCAATTACGGAGGCGACTCGAGGAGTATTGGCCCGAGATTTTAATGGATACATTCACCCTTTGCTGAAAAAGACTAATATGTTTGGGGCCGCTAAAGTAGACCCAAACATTTCTGATGAGGAAGTAACTGTAGAATACATGATCGAAAATATATGGCTTGTTGGAGGCCCCGAAACCGTTGCTGAAAAGATTGTGAAAATTTATGAAGATGTTGGAGGTTTTGGGTACTTGCTTGCTATGGCACATGATTGGGATCCTTGGGATAAATGGGAAAAATCATTTAATATACTTATTAATGAAGTAATACCGATAGTAAATAATAAACTAAACAATTTTATTGAGAATTAAATAAAATGGCATCACTTACGCAAGATCAGTTAAGTTATTTTGAAGAGTTTGGCTTTTTACCCGTGGAAAATGTTTTCAACCCTGAAGAGGTTACCGATCCAGTTATTGAAGAATATCATACTGTGCTGGACAGTCTAGCAGAAGAATTATTTAAAGAAGGCAAAATTTCCTCAAAATTCCAAGAGCTTCCATTCGGAAAAAGACTAACTCGCATTATGCAAGAAACCGAAGACACGAATGCACAGTACTTCGACTTTTCACTTCCCTTTGCGGGAGTTACAAAAGATACGCCTTGCTGGTTCGGACCAGCAGTATTCAAAGCTCTAGTTAACGAACAGATTTTGGACGTGGTGGAATCTGTTATAGGTCCAGAGATATATTCAAATCCTGTACAACACGTAAGAATAAAACCTCCTGAAAGAGAAATACCAAAAAATAAAAATGGACAACCTATTATTGGAGCTACTATTTGGCATCAGGATCACGGAGTGGTGACTGAAAATGCTGATGAAACTAACATGCTGACAGTTTGGTTTCCACTATTAGACGCTCCGGTGGAAGCCGGTCCACTAAAGGTAGCCCCTGGGAGTCATAAAGGTGAGCTACTGACCCATTGTAACGATTATAAAATTCCAGGAGTAAGAGAAATCCCTGAACATCTTTTTGATGCCGATGGAGCCGTGCCTGTTCCCATGGAAAGAGGAGGTGTCGTTATATTACATAAAAGAACAGTTCACGGTTCTTTGTCTAACGTTAGTGAAAATATTAGATGGAGTTTTGACTTGAGATACAACCCAACAGGGCAACCTACAGGAAGAGAAATATTTCCTGGGTTTATTGCAAGAAGCAAAAAAGATCCAGACAAGGAATTCCGAAATGCCGAGAAATGGAAAGAGACTTGGTTAAAAACAAAAGAAATAATGACCACATTGAACCAAGAAGGTGATAGTGATGTTTCTTTTGGCAGATGGGATGGTGAATTCCCTGAATGTGCTTAATCAATCAGCATGCACCTAATTGATTACTACGTCAGAATTGGTTCACAGGATTTAAATATGTTATGTGGAAATCGTTTTATATTGCTATTTCATTAGTTTTTTTCATCATTGGATGTAGTGGCAATCAGGAGGTTGATGAAAATGAATTTTTGGATTCAGAAGTTGAGTTTAGATATTCACATGTACAAAATCCAGATTCGCTGTATTCTCTAGACGATTTCTTGAACGCCGGATGGAAGAAATCCAAATCATTTATAGTGGACGGTGTAGATAAAGAAGGAAATAAGATCACTCCAGACGCATTAGAGATATGGTACGGTTTTTTTAACAGGAAAGATATCGAAATACGCTTTTACAGTGATCATTCCGTTGCTTTGGATTCGGGAGTAAAGTCGGCTGAAACAGCAGTGAAAAGGGCTGTAAATGCTAATTCAAAGGGAGGTATTATTACCTCGACAAATAATAGGGTGTCTTATCAATCATATGTGGTAGCAGGGAATGCAGTTATTTTATGTCAGGACTTGCTAAATAACTGCGTCGACCTAGCCTCTAAACTAGATTAGTTTTTATGGAGAGTGCAAAAAATAAGTGGCTTGCATTTTCAGCGCTGGGGATAGGTCTTTTTTCTGCAGTTCTGGATGGCAGTATGATTGGAATTGCATTACCTCAGATTGGACAGAGATTTTCTGTAGACTTGTCTCAAGTAGCTTGGATATCACTTGTCTCAACTATAACGATCGTTGGGATCTTGCTGCCAATAGGAAATATCTCGGATCGTATTGGCAGGAAGAAGATATATCTAGCCGGAGTTATAATCATGGCCTTGTTTTCCGTACTATCTGCTATATCACAGAATTTTACTTTTCTTCTTTTTACGCGTGTATTTGTTTCTGTAGGTGCTGCAATGAGGATGTCTGCAGGATTGGCAATGGTTATGATGATCTTTGGTGATAAGGAGAGAGGAACTGGGATGGGAGCGAATACCACAACGGTTGGACTGGCAGCTATATCTGGTCCTATTTTTGGAGGTATACTTGTGTCTAATTTTGGGTGGACCTCTGTGTTTCTTATTCAAGCTATTATTAGCATTCCTGTCTTTTTTATGGCTTTGTATCTTCTGGACGAAAAAGTTGTAGACGGTAGCAGGAGGAGAAGTTCAGGAAAATTTGACTACTTGGGCACGCTGTTCTCTGCGGCTGCGTTTGCTGTTTTGCTGTTTTCTATTAATACGGGAATAAGAATATTTAATGGGATTACTATAGCTCTATGCTTCCTATCTGTAGCAGCATTATTTATTAGTTTTTTCTATGTTGAATCTAGGTCAGAAAATCCCATCTTGGACTTAAGCCTGGTACGCAATAAAGATTTTGTTCTCTCTATTTCTACCAGACTGTTTGGTTTTTTTGCGGGAAGCTCGTTATTTTTTCTGATGCCTTTTTATATTCAGCTTATCAAAGGTAGGACCCCTGAAGAGGCGGGATTTTTGATTTTTCCCGGAGCACTAGGGATGTCTTTGACTGCAAGTGTCAGCGGGAGACTTTCGGATAGGTTTGGTCAGAAACCTTTCATAATCTCAGGACTTTTTGTGATTTTGGTTGCATCATATTTGTTTTCAAGGTTTACCCCGTCTACTCCGAATATAGTCATTGTGGCAACTCTTATTTTCCATGGATTGGGGATGGGACTATGGGGATCTCCTAACGGCAGTCAGACAGTTTCTTTGGTTCCTCGCCATCTGTACGGCTCCGTATCTTCAATCATCAACTTGATTCGCACTGTTGGGATGGGCGTTTCAATCGCTGTTGCATCAAGCATCGTTACGATTTCTTTCGTATCTTCAGGGATTGAACCAAACTTTTCTCGTGAAGTAGGTTCTGCTTTCAGCCCTGAGAAAATTGAAGCTTTTATGAATGGCTTTAGTACCACCTTTATAGCGCTGTTAATAATATGCCTCATCGCTATATTATCTGCTGTTTTCTCGAGATCCGGTGATCGAGAATCCCTTGGCTAAATTATTCAGCAACCTTAATAAGCAGTTTTCCGAAGTTTTCTCCACTGAATAATTTTAAAAATGCTTCAGGAGCGTTTTCTATGCCTTCGACAACAGTCTCCCTGTATTTAAGAAAACCGCTCTCTTTAAGCTTGAGTAAGAAATCAATTCCTTCTTGATACTCTTCCGCCCATCTGTATACTATGAAGCCTTCCAGTTTCGCCTGATTTCTCAGGAACTTATGAAAATTGCGGGGACCATCCTCATTTTTTAGGTTATTGTATTGAGAGATTTGTCCGCACACTATGACTCTTGAAAATGTGTTTAGCCGATCCAATACAGCATCGGTAACGGGTCCGCCGACATTATCAAAATAGATATCGCATCCTTCGGCAGTTGAGCTTTTTAAATCTTCCTTGAAGGTTTCTTTTTTGTAGTTTACTCCGGCATCGAAATTTAAATCGTCGACCATGTACTTTACTTTTTCGTCACTTCCTGCGATTCCTACTACCTTGCAGCCCAGGTGCTTTCCTATCTGCCCCACGGTAGCTCCAACCGCTCCAGAGCCAGCCGAGACTACGATAGTCTCACCTTTCTTAGGTTTTCCTATGCGTGTCAAACTGAAATAAGCCGTTAGGCCTGGCATGCCTATAGTTCCCAAGGCAAGACTTAGAGGGTCTATTCTGGGATCTACAAGAGATACTTCGTTTTCACCGACTACTGGCTCCGACTGCCATCCTGATCTAGTTAATACTATCGAACCTTCAGGGAATTTTTTTGATTCTGATTCAGTCACCTTTCCTATAATTTCACCTGTCATAACATTCCCTTCATTCATACCGGCGGTATAAGATTTAGCAGCACTCATCCGTCCTCTCATATAAGGATCCAAGGATAGCCACAAAGTCTTAAGCCTTATCTGTCCCTGGTTCAAAGAAGCTTGACTATCTTCTTGTAGGCTGAAGTTTGACTCTTTAGGAAGTCCCGTCGGCCTGCTGGTCATTATTATTTTTTTATTGGTCATATATCACTCTCAAAAACTGTTTGGTTTTTTTATCTTAAATATGTATTCTAAAGAAAATTTAAAAAATATTGCAGGAGAAGCGAATTGAAGCTATTAAGATATGTTGAAAATGGAACTACAAAACCTGGAATTCTCGACAGCAACGGAGACATAAAGGATGCGTCTAGCTTGGTATCTGACTGGGATGGATCATCCATAAGTGATGAGAACATAGCAAATATAAGATCAACAGATCTGGGCTCACTCCCCGGAGTGGATTCGCCTGTTGACATCGCTCCTTGCGTGGGCGATTTGAGAGATTTTATATGCATTGGATTGAATTTTTCTGAACACGCTGCTGAAGTAAACATGGAAGAGCCCGCAGAACCTATTGTGTTTATGAAGGCTACAAGTTCAGTATCTGGACCCAACGATGATGTAGTAGTTCCCAAGAATTCGACCAAGTCTGATTATGAAGTTGAATTGGGAGTCGTTATAGGCAAGGCAGCTTCATATATTTCAATTGAAGAAGCAGAAGAACATATTGCAGGATACTGTGTTGTAAACGATTTGAGCGAGCGTGAATTTCAACTGGAGAGATTGGGACAATGGGTTAAAGGAAAAAGCTGCCCGACTTTTGGTCCAATAGGTCCTTGGCTTGTTACAAAGGACGAGATTCCAGATCCTCAGAACTTAAAAATGTGGCTCGACCTGAACGGTGAAAGAAAGCAGGATGGCAACACTAGCACTATGATTCACAAAGTTTTTTTTATTGTGAGTTACTTGAGCCAGTTCATGTTGCTTGCTCCCGGCACGGTTATTTCTACTGGCACGCCGAGCGGCGTGGCGAGTAGTACCGGAAGATACCTTCAGTCCGGAGATACTATGCATCTTGGAATAGAAGGTCTCGGGGAACAAAATCAGAAAGTAATCTAATCTAAGATCTGAACTGTTCATCTCTCCAAGAGTATTTTGGAGTCCATCCGAACCTTTTTTCAGCCAAGTCAATTTTTATTGGAGCGGCGTGACCTTCGAGTTCTTGCCTTATTTCCACTTCAGGGTAAACTGCCTTTATCGCTTCCATCGTTTCTACTGTGATCATAGTGTCTTTAGCATTTAGAAAAAATTTCTCGTGCCCTTTCCATCCTTCACTTTCGATGGCCATTCTGCACGCAGAAGCTGCGTCCTTGATGTGCAAGTATGTCCAAAATCCTTGGCATCTCTCCCAAGGATCGGAAATTGGCTTCTTGTTTAAGTTCCTAAAAGTGTCGTCATCCCACATCCCGTTAAATCTCATACTCCCTATGCTCATGTCGGGAGTTCGTCTTTCAAAGGCATCTCCAACCTGTTCACCGACCCACTTAGCCACAGAATAGGGATCCTCGCTCCGGGTTCCCTGAAGCTGATCAATTGGAAAATAGTCGGGAGGCTTTACTTCATTTTTCCGCCATCGAGCTGCGGTCCCCATGGCTCCTATGGAATTGTAGGATGATCCAAGCATGACCTTTTGGATTCCGAGTTGTTCTGCCGCCTGACATATGTTCCACATGGAAGTTGTATTGGTAAAGAAGACGAATTCTTCAGTGTAATAGGCCGCACTTGGGCAAGCAGCCAAATGAATCACTGCATCACATCCGTCCATAGCTGAAACTACTTGGCCGTAGTTCGTGACGTCTACTTCATAAAAGGTAGGCATGACTTTCCANGACTCTCTCATATTAAGGGCGGTGTCAGCTTTGGCTGTTCCAATAGTTCCGCTGTGTCCCAAGTTACCCCACCTTACCTTGTCCGCATTAACTACCTCATGTTCGTGCCTTATTAGTTCGTCGATCACGTAATGTCCAACTATTCCTGATCCGCCGGTGACAAGTACTTTCATTTTTTTCTCCCAGTTATTTTTGATTTATTTCAACCATCAATTTATTGTTGTTTACATATTAACCTGAATGAAAAAATGTGGAAATTTGAACAGTTAAAAAAGGCGAATGGAGATCTCACTGAAGGACCCGTGTGGACCGGATCGGACATTTTACTCACGGATGGAAGAAAAAACAGAATATTAAGATACGANNTTGTATCCGGAAAAATTGAGACTTTTCTNGANGAGACATTTGGAGTAAATGGACTTAACTTCAATTCGAATGGTGAGCTCTTNGGCTGCGANCAGAAAGGCAGGAGAGTGGTTAAGTATGAAAATGACGAGTCCGTATCGGTAGTAGCAGATAAAGTGGAAGGCAAGAGGTTGAGTGCCCCGAATGACCTTGCTATTGACCTCGGAGGAAACATTTGGTTCTCCGACCAGATACCCTCCATTGACCAGAAACCCCAACTAAACTATTCGGCTATTATCAAAGCCTCGAAGAATAAGTTAGGGTTTTATGAAACCGAAAGAATGACNTTCGACACGACATCCCCGAACGGAC
This sequence comes from Dehalococcoidia bacterium, assembly GCA_002700125.1. GTDB lineage: Bacteria > Chloroflexota > Dehalococcoidia > Lucifugimonadales > Lucifugimonadaceae. The sequence goes on along the minus strand of PACM01000014.1, from coordinate 5,336 downwards.
TACTGTTCTCAAAAGACTATAGGACATTGTATGTTGCACAGAGTGATTTTCGAGGGAACGAAAAGAGAGAGTTAAGATCATATCCNGTTTTAGATGACGGAAGTTTGGGTCGATACGAAGTCCTGCACGACTTCGGTCCCCACAGAGGCATAGACGGCATGACTTTGGATTCTGAAGGCAACATAGTGGCGACTTGCGGGTGGGAGATCTCGGGTCCGGGTCCCATGATCTACTTGTTTGACAAGGCAGGAAGAATATTGCTTACTCAAAGAACTCCCTGTTTGCGTCCCTCCAATGTGACATTTGGTGGTGAAAATTTAGATATTATGTTTGTAACTACTCTTGAAGGACATCTCTTCAGGGTGGAAAATTCAGGATTAAAAGGGTATCTTTTATATCCATAAGGAGAATTATTTTGAAAGATTGGAATTGGGAACTAATTATAGACCACGGTAGTCTTACCGAAGGGCCTACATGGACTAAAGAAGGCTTGCTTTACTCCCAGTGTGACGAAAGTTTGACGTGGATCTATAACTCAAAAGATGGCTCAAACAAAGTATGGAGAAAAGATACCAATGGGAGCAACGGCATGCTTCTCGATACCTCGGGCAATCTCTACGCATGCGAAGGAGCGGGTAGGAGACTTGTTCGGTACGAAAAAGATGTTGAAACAGAGGTCATAGCCTCAGAATTTGAAGGAAGTCCGTTCAACGAACCAAACGATTTGGCGATATATCCCGACGATGCGCATATATGGTTTTCTGACCCTAACTATGGAGGCAGAGATCTCTCTATAGAGCATGAGTCAGTTTACTTAGCCTCGAAAAATGAATCTGAGTGGCTGATTTCAAGAGCCACATTTGATACCGACAGGCCAAACGGCGTGTTGTTGTCAAAAGACTCAAAAAAATTATACGTCGCAAACAGTCCTCACAATTTTGATAATCCTGAAATAAGGAGAGAGCTCAGATCATACGAGATAAAACCCGATTTCTCGCTTGGAGAATACGAAGTCCTTCACGACTTTGGCCCTCACAGAGGAGTGGATGGAATGACTTTGGATTCAGATGGAAACATTGTTGCCACAGCCGGTTTTGATAGATCCGGTCCCGGTCCGATGATATATCACTTTGAAGAGGACGGACGAGTTATAGATAGCTTCAAAACTCCTTCGGATTATCCGACGAATTGTACCTTCGGAGGAGACGATCAAAATTTNCTCTTTGTGACCTTCGGAACTGGTGCACTCTACCAGATAAGAGATACCGGCCTTAAAGGCCTTAGAAAATAGAAATCAGCACTGCTCCTAGAATTATTATTGAGATTCCCAGAATTTTCACTCTACTGAATTTTTCTCCAAGCACAAAGTATGCCATGATCGCACCAAACACGGATCCAATCTCTCGGAAGGTCCCTGCGTAACTCAATTGAGTTGTGGCGTATGCGTAGATGATGATGGCGTATGAAGCGAATTGGAATACGCCGGGGATGACAAGCCTATATTTTTGGACATTCAAGTATTTAATGATTGATTGCTCTTTATCTTTCATCAAATAGAAAATCAATAAAAGAATCGCTGAAGAGTCGGTAATCCAAACGAATAAAATGGGGTCTACGTGTTCTGCTGCATTCTTATCTGCTAGAGAATAGAAAGATATTATAAATCCGATCATAACTGCTGAAACAACTCCTCCTCTGACAAGTGAGGATAAATTTCTAGAAGAAAACAAGCTGTAAATAATGCTTTGTGAACCCGTTAACAATATACCNAAAATTATAAATACGCACCCAGTTATCGCTTGATAAGTCATGGATTCTCCGAGTATGAAAATTCCGTATATAGGGATTAAAAAAACTGACAGTCCTCTTGCAATCGGGTATACGATGCTGAGTTCGAATTTTGAGTATGCTCTTCCCANGAGAACGAAATAGAAGAAATGAATAAACCAGCTCAGTCCAATGAAAATCCATACTCTTGTTGACGGCANCTCGACAAACAACTTGTATATTGAGTACGGTGTAAAAATAATCCATCCAACGGCTGCAAGACCGATGATGAATATCATGGGGTTGGACGATTTTTTAAGTTGTATATTCCATATTGAATGAATTATCGCTGACAGGATAATTAATAAAATGATCTGGTTTGTCACTGTGTGTCAGTTGGAATTAATTTGATAAATTTTGCCCTCAGTTTTTATCGAAGGGGCGTAAATCAACTGCGCTTCATGCATATCCCTCAAAGTATCTGCACCTATCATTCCCATGCAGTTTCTCAGAGCCCCCACAAGATTCAGGGTTCCGTCTGTCTTGGAAGAAGGACCAAAAAGTAGGGTTTCTAAATCTGTCTCTACNCCTACGTTTATTCTTGTCCCTCTGGGTAGATTCGAATCCGAGGTGGCCATGCCCCAGTTGAATCCCAAGCCTGGAGCTTCCGAAGTCTTTGCGAAAGGAGTGCCAATCATAACGGCGTCTGCCCCTGCCGCCATACTTTTACATACNTCNCCTCCTGTTCTTATGCCGCCGTCCGTTACGATTGATACGTATTTTCCAGTGCTTTTTAAAAACTCATTTCTTGCTCTNGCACAGTCTATTGTTGCAGAAATCTGAGGCATACCGATTCCTATGGTCTCCCTTGAAGTGCAAGCGTGCCCAGGTCCAACACCCACAAGGATTCCATCCACTCCTTGCTCCATTAATTCTCTTGAAACTGAATAGCTTACCGTATTGCCCACAATAAGAGGGATGTCGAGTATCTTCTTTATTTCAGAAAAAATTAGGCCCTTTAAGCTGTAGCTCCTGTGTCTCGCGGTTGTAACCGTACTTTGAACGAAGAGGATGTCCGCCCCCTCATCTTGCACGAGCGGGATCAGCTTTTTCGTGCTCGCAGGAACAGTTGCCACTGCGCAAATAGCACCAGAAGACTTGATCTCCTGAATTCTTTTTCTTATCAAGCTGCTCTTTACGGGTTCTGCATATATCTTCTGCATGAATTCTGTAATTTCTTCCTTGGTTTTCTTGGCGATTTCAGCGAACAATTCATCGGTGTTTTCATATTTGCAGAAGAGTCCGTTTAAATTCAGGACGCCCAGTCCTCCCTGATTGTGGATGGCGGCAGAAAAATCAGGAGAGACTATTGCATCCATTGAAGATGCTATGAAAGGTATTTTAAATTCCAGATTCGATAGACGGAAAGTAGTATCAACCATGTCTGGATTGATCGTGATCTCTCCAGGGACAATTGCAACATCGTCAAATCCGTATGCGTGTCTTAACTCCAGAACAAACTCCTTTTTTTAGAATGAATATATTTTAAATCATTCCACCGGATAATTCTTCATTCAATAATTTTCTTTTCTTTGCGACTCCGCCTATCCCGCTGTACCCGCCCAGGCTTCCGTCGGATCTGACGACCCTGTGGCAGGGGATCGTTATGGGAAAGGGATTTTTCCCGCACGCATTAGCAACTGCCCTCGCGCCATTAGGAACTCCTATCGATTCTGCGACCTCCTTGTAGGTCCGGGTCTCTCCCTTGGGTATCTTCTGTAGTTCTTTCCAAACTTTTATTTGAAAGTCCGTTCCTTCTAATTTCATTCCCATTCTATAGTTCCTGGAGGCTTGCTTGTGATGTCGTATACGACTCGGTTGACTTTGGAGACCTCGTTTACGATTCTTGTCGATAGCGTCTTCAAGAGTTCCGCCGGAAGTTCTGCCCAGTCTGCAGTCATGGCGTCGATGCTTTCTACGCATCTAAGAGCAACGACGTAGCTGTAGGTTCTCTTATCTCCCATCACTCCGACNGTCTGGATGTTTGTGAGAACTGCGAATGTCTGCCAGAGCTTTTCGTAAAGATTATTTTTCTTGATTTCGTTGATTACTATCCAGTCTGCCTCTCTGATGATTTCAAGCTTCTCCCTGTCGACAGCTCCGATGATTCGGATCGCAAGTCCCGGNCCNGGAAACGGCTGTCTGTTCACTATTTCATTTTCAAGTCCTAGCTCGAGTCCTGCGAGTCTTGCTTCGTCCTTGAACATAAATCTTAGGGGCTCGACCAACTCCATCCTCATGTTCTCAGGAAGCCCACCTACATTGTGGTGGCTTTTTATCCTGTCGCTNGCNTTCATGCCCGGANTCTTTGATTCGACGACATCGGAGTACAGGGTTCCTTGAGCTAGAAAACGAACTTCTCCTATCGATTCGGCCGCTCTTTCGAAGACCTCTATGAACTTGGTTCCTATGATCTTTCTTTTTTGTTCGGGNTCAGTAATATTTTCTAATGCAGAAAGGAATTCGTCAGCAGCGTCCACGAACATGAAACTTGATCCCAGCTTTTTTTCAAAAGTCGATATTATCCTTTCGGGCTCATCCTTTCTCATAAGACCGTTGTCCACGAATATGCAGGTCAGTTTTTCTCCTATGGCCTTGTATAAGAGCATGGCTACCACCGAGGAATCCACTCCGCCGGACAATGCGCAGATTACTTTTTGATTTCCAACTTTTTCCTCGATGTCTCTTATCGCCTTCTCAACAAATTTTTCAGGAACCCATTCCTTTGGGCACCTGCATATTTCCTCCAGGTAGTTTTCAAGAATCTTTACTCCCTGCGGAGTGTGGGATACCTCGGGATGAAACTGCAGGCCTATGAATTTCAACCCTCTTGCTATTACCGCATTTTTGCAGTTTTCCGATTCTGCAATTACTGAAAACCCGTCAGGAAGGCTTTCAACCCTGTCGGAGTGACTCATCCAGACTTCCAGGTTCGATTCGAGATTCTTCATTATCGGATGGTCGGCAGTACTTTTTATGTTCGCCCTTCCGTATTCTCTCTTGTCGCTTCTCTGGACCTTTCCNCCCGNNTCNTGGATCAGCTCCTGCATGCCGTAGCATATTCCCANGAAGGGAACATCGATTTTCTTTATCCACTCCGGAATTGAAGGGGCGCCTTCGTCGTAGACGCTTGAGGGTCCTCCTGAAAGTATNACTCCGTCTATGTCGATNGATGTCGCTTCTTCTTTGGAATCAGGGCTTACTATCTCGCAGTATCTGTTGAGCTCTCTTACTCTTCTTGCNATCAGTCTCGAGTACTGNGATCCGAAATCTACTACNAGTATCCCTCTCTGTTTCTCCTGATTCACCCTCAGGGTCACCAAAGCTTGAGAGAGTTGGTAAACAGCATTCTGAGNTCGTCCGGACCGACTTCNATNGGGGAGAGCTTTGTAACNCTGTGCTGCGGGAGCGTTCCCTGTACCAAGACTTCGACGTCGTCTTCAGTGTAGCCGAGGCCGCTCAATCCGTTAGGCATGCCGAGCATTTTCAGAAGTTCGATTAGCTTGTCC
>PACM01000013.1 GCA_002700125.1 Dehalococcoidia bacterium | reverse complement strand
CCCGAACTCCTCTATTTCCTTTACGTAGGGAACGTCCGGAAACAGTTCGTTCGTAGCATCCTTTGTCGGAATGTCCAGCACGGTATCCCTGCCGTTAATGAAGAATGCCTCATGACCNNTCCAGTCTCCCTCTATGCTCATCCTGCAGGCCGATGCGGCNTCCCTTCTGTCNGTCCAGGCGAAAAATCCGGCTGCATTATGCCCTGTNAGACCCATCTTNTTTTCACTTTTTACATAATTCTTTGCCATTTCCTCNTCCCAGAGGCCATGGAATCTCATGCTTGAAATCTGAACCTTCCTTTTNCTTGCGAAGGATTCCGCCATCTCTTCGCCCAGCCATTTCGTCATGCTGTATACGTCCTTGTTTCTTGTCGGATGCTTCTCGTCGACAGGAAAATATTTCGGAGGAATTGGAGNCTCGCCCCACAAAGTTGCCGGCCATCCAGCCCCAAGAGCATTTACCGACGATGCGAGAACAATTCTCTCTATCCCTTTTTCCTCCGCGGCCTCGAGCACATTGAAGGTCGAGAGCATATTAATCCTGAAAANCTCCTGGTTTGGAATTACTCCGGGACTTGGAATTGCCGCAAGATGAATTATCGCTTCGCATCCGGATGTGGCAAAAACAGNTTCTCCGTAGTCCGTAAAATCGGTTTTTTTGAAACTCAGNTTGGGATTTCTCGCTTCAAGATANCCGTTTACCATATCTGCATTTACTANGNTGTGGCCGTTGTCCAGAAGATCCTTTATTACGTATTTTCCGGCNCGACCGCTCCCGCCTGTTACAAGTACTTTCATTGTGAGCTCCTCTTTCTAGAGTGGTGCCTCAGGGCGGGCTCGAACCGCCGACACATGGATTTTCAGTCCATTGCTCTACCAACTGAGCTACCGAGGCACGCAATTATCAGATATTAGATTAGCTTCGAGTTCTTTTCAAGTAAAGGAATACTGTTGATGATGAAGGAGTAAAAATATATAGTTTAGNCATGCCTTCGATAATAGTAGCGTCCGATAAGCCCAAGTCGGGAAAAACAATGGTTTCTTCCGTATTGTCGACCTACCTTGCATCGAAGGGNCACGAGGTTTCTGCAATGGGTTCGATGTTCGATGAATCTGAAGCCGTAAGCTCGATTCCGGAATGGTTGGACGATGTTGAGGTGATAGGAGGAGTACCCGAAAAAAGGCCTGCCAGCCCTTCGTCAGATCAGATAAGAAAGGTNGCAGAAAAAATAAAGGCNCACTCCNAAGGCAAAGTCCTGGTTGTGGAATCTCACCTAAAGACTCCAAGAGAAAACAACGAACTCGCACAAGCCTCTGAATCAAAAGTCATATACGTCTCCAGCATAGACTCCAAGATGAGCCGAACCAAAGAGGCGNTNGGAGANCGCCTGCTGGGCGTCGTTTTGAACAACGTTCCCAGGTACCGGATGGATTTGGTTAAAAAGACGCCTCAGGAAGTGCCCGTAATAAGCTATATCTCAGAGAACAGACACATGGTATCAAGCACCGTGGATCAGTTTGCAAGACACNTGGAGGGCAANTATCTNTACGAGTCCGACAAGAANGATGAACTGGTACTGAACGTGCTGATAGGAGGACTTGTACTGGATTGGAGCGTTCTCTACTTTCAATCCAAGAAGGATGTTCTGGCGGTGATAAGAGGGGACAGGCCAGACCTTCACCTGGGAGCCCTGCAGTCGGGCAACGTGCATGCTCTTATGCTTACACAGGGAATAGAGCCCATAGAATACGTCTACTACGAAGCAAAGGAATTNGAAATTCCCATAATACTCGTTTCTACTGATACCCACGAGACTATGGATCTCATACCTGGAATAGTCGATAAAGCAAAGTTTGATCACCCAAGAAAACTGAATCACTCCCTTAAAGAATTTGAAGCCAATATCAGACAAGAAGTCGTTGACAAGGTGTTGGGACAGATTACCCTTTAGCGTGTAAAGTGCGTTAAGAGGTAAAACCCTTTTAACAGGTAGAATTTTTATGTTAAATGAATTAGATACTCTTTCAGAAATTCAGAAAAAAGCTGTTCAACATAAGGACGGACCATTGATGGTAGTTGCTGGCCCAGGCAGTGGNAAGACCAGGGTCATAGCAAACAGAATAGCTCACCTTATCAATCATCACCANGTTGCTCCTGAAAGGATACTGGCTGTAACGTTTACCAACAAGGCTGCCGAAGAGATGAGAGAGAGATGCAATGTTCTTACAAAGGAAAAAAATGGCGCCAATGTCTCCACATTTCACAGCCTATGCGTTCTCTTGCTCAGGAACTACGGAAAGCACATAAACGTAGAGCCTAATTTTTCCATATACGANGACAGCGACCAGATGAGATTGGTTAAAAGAATTCTGAAGGACATGGACAAGGATATTAAAAGTTTGCCCTACAAAATTTCTACCNTGATCGGAGAAATTTCAGTTGCAAAAAACAATAAATTGACTCCGAGCCAATATGTTGAAGAAGGCATGAATTCTGAAGGAGCTACTTTCTCCCAGTCCGTATTTGAAATTTTTGACCGGTACGAAAAACTTCTAAAATTTTCTAATTCTCTCGATTTCGATGACCTTCTCTTAAAGACCGCCATTCTACTTGAAAACTTTGGAGAGGTTAGGGACGAGATAGAGGACAGGTATCACTATCTCCTCGTTGACGAGTTTCAAGACACCAATAAGCTGCAACTGGACATTTCAAAGAACCTTCAGCTGAAAAGAAAAAACTTGTTTGTCGTCGGAGACCCTGATCAGTCCGTCTATTCCTGGAGGCACGCCGAACCAAAGAACCTTCTGGATTTTGGAAAGCTGTTCCCGAAGGCGGAAATAGTTAAGCTGGACCAGAACTACAGGTCAACCAAGTCGATCATCACGGTAGCGGATAAATTGATCTCAAACAACAAGGAAAGATTTGAAAGAGAGCTTTGGACGGACAACGAGCAGGGCAACGACGTAGTTTTGATTACCGCAAGGAATCCCAACTCTGAATCTGAGTTCGTTACTCGCGAACTCAACTTTCTTGTCAAAAAAGGGATTTCTCCTGAAGAAATAGCTGTTATGTACAGAGTGAATGCCCAGTCCAGAAGCATGGAGGACAGGCTCGAAGAGTTGAAAATACCGTATCGCCTGATAGGAGCTTTAGGATTCAGGGAAAGAAGAGAGGTGAAGGACGTGCTTGCATACCTGTCAATCCTAATAAACCCCTACGACGAAAATTCTCTCGCAAGAATCATAAATACTCCCAGGAGNGGNATAAGCGATGCGACCTATGATCTAATCAGNAGAGGCTTCTTGGATCAAACCGAATATGAAAGCGTAGTGGAATACATAAGGTCAAAACCATGGAAGNGTGATATTTTACTTAACAAAAGAGCCGTTACTTCNCTTGAAAAGTTCTTGGATTTGCTTGAGGGACTTCAGGCAAAGGCAAANGTTCTAAGTCCNGANAACTTGATAAGTGAGGTCATTAAGAGCAGTGNGTACGATAAATACCTGGAGGATGATCCGGACTACGAGAATAGAGTACGCAATGTAGAGGAGCTTAAGATAAAGGCTCGAGAAACTTCCCTAGATATTACCGATCCGTTTTTTCGCACAGTAGACTTTGTGCAAAAATTCGCGCTTGTTACTAAAATCGATGATCCTACGATCGTAGGAGAGCAAGAAGATGAGAATGTAGAAAAAATAACCCTGATAACACTTCATCAGGCCAAAGGGCTTGAATATTCCGTAGTTTTCATAATCGGCTTCGAACAAGGAATGCTCCCCCATTCAAGGTCTTTAGACAGTCTTGACGAGATGGAGGAGGAAAGGAGACTTTGCTACGTTGGCATGACACGCGCTAAAGAAAGACTCTACCTAACGAACTGCCTTCAGAGGGTTTCTTGGAACGATATGGGAAAAACTATGTTCTCTCAAGCTCAAATGCCCTCTCAATTTCTAAACGAGATACCTGAAAATCTATTGAAAACCGCTGACTATACATCTTCAGGATCGATAACATATACAAATAGGAAATTTAAGGCGAGTGATTACGAGAAACCGCCTCCTGTGAGAAAGGCTTTCAGTCCGAACTTTTCTCCCTCAGACGTTGTTCGCCACAAAATTTTTGGCAGGGGAATAGTCGTGTCGGTAAACAAAGAACACGAGGAGGAAGAGATCTTAGTAAAATTTGACGAATTGGATGAGACAAAGCTGATACTCCCTGCATTCGGCTCAATTCATAAGGAGCAATCTCAAAGTGATGAAGATCCAAGTCAAGATTTTGACTTTCTTAGAGACTGGGATGGTGCTTCAAGAAAAAAACTACCTCAGAACGACGACGATTTCAGCGATTACTTTGAGGATTAGCCTGCAAGCTGCCAGTCTTCTCTAATTATATCCAATTTTACGAAGTTCATGCCGTCTCTTCTTACTTTCCGGTCTTCGATAAACCCAATTTTTTTGAAGGCCTTCTGAGCCCTTTTGTTGGTTGTTAATGTATGTAGATATAGCTTCGCCATATCGGTTGTATCAAAAATATAATTTAACAGGGTCTTAAGGGCGTCAGGACCGTACCCCTTACCTAAAAACTTCTTGTCACCAATAATTATCCCTATCTCAGCTTCTTTATCTATTGGATCTATATCGTAGTACATTATATTGCCTATCATTCTTCCACCTTTAGTCTCTATAGCAAACTTTATCGACCAGGGGACAGGGTACTTTATCTCGTCTTCAAAATGTGTCAGGTAGTTACTAAAAGATATGTTTATTGGGACTGTTGCATCGAGAGCTGCAATTTCAGGGTCCGTTCTCCATTCGTAGTCTAATTCTGCATCCTCCAGTTTTTTCGTTCTCAAGTTAACTTTTGAACCTTCTAGGAGTATGAATTTCTGGCTAACCGGTGTTTTGGACCAGTTTAATAGCTTTTTCCAGTACATCTCTTTCACCTTGATATGTAAGCATTTTTAGAGCTTCTTCTGCTTTCTCCCAATATACCTTATCAAACTCTCCATCGTGATCATTAATATTGCCTGAGATCATCTCCATGAGAAAGAAGGTTACTTTTTTGTTTATCGTTATTCCGAAATTTATGAATGAATAAAAAATTTCGCTCACTTTCTGAACGATTTTTACTTCTATTCCAGTTTCTTCTCTTACTTCCCTTATGGCTGTGGCAATTTCATCCTCTCCATAATTCGGCTTTCCTTTTGGAAGAGCGATCAGATCTTGTGCATTTCGCACGCAAAGAAGAACCTCGTACTTTTCGGACGTCCTTTTAATAACCACGCCCCCTGCGGACCATACGCTCGGATTTTCATCGTATTGACCTTGATCGATTTTTTGTTTGCTCATGTTTTTTGCTTATAATTCTTTTTCATCTTCATAATTGTCTACGTATTTTGATGGACACTTAATTGACAACTCTTGAGTTTTAAAGAGTCCATCACTCTGCATGGAACCTCTTATTATGATTTCTGCGTTCTGATTAAAAAATATTTCCCCTATCTCTCCAGAATAAGACACAGGAAGTGTTTCGAGGGATTCTTCATTGGTTATACTAAAATATGCAGTCATACCATCGGTAGAGCGGTGAAACGAATTTGGCACCAGTTTGCCTATTATCCCCAGATTATTTGCTTCCCCTTGAGAAGATTTTTGTAATGCTTCCTCTACGTTCAAATATTTTGTTGTAGCGGTCTGAAAACTGGAGAATCCTAGGTAAAAAACCGCGATCGATATAGCAATGGCGGTGATAACAATTTTGATTTTTACTGAGACGTACGCCGACTCTTTCTGGCTAACTTTCTGATTTCCTTGATTACTCATATGCCCTTGCTCTAATTCTTACTTCTTATTCTTCCGCTTATTATAAACAGGTATCCAAAAAATGAGAGCCAAGCCACTGCAAAGGAGACGAACAAGTAGATTAGGTTTGTACTAACATTTCTCTGTTCCTTGTCTACTATCTCCATGGCTTCATTCCCCTTTGAGACTACGGTTATAGGAGCAAGGCGTTTTTGGTGTTCTGCCAATTGAGTTGCAGCCATTATTGGGTGAGCGTTTTGATTGCCTACCCACCTTTCTCCTGCGATATTCTCTAGTCCGAATTCAGTAGGTTTTTCTCCTGAAGATACTTCAAATCTTTTTGTTGTTCCGTCGTTTAGGAGGATGTGTACCGCTTCCAATTTTCCGTCGCTATCTGTATCTATTTGACTGATTACTCCTGAAAAAATTTCTTCTCCTTCATCTGCTTTTAGATTCTCATAAGAACTGAAGGAAATAAAGAGAGCCAGTATTATCAGAAAATACTTAAGCATTTGCAGCTCCGTGATATTTGTTTGATTGGATTTGAATCCATACTGTTCCAGCAAACACAAGAGTTACTGATAGAACGCACATAAGGAGTGTTATCATCATTTCAGGGTTCAAGTTGGATTCTTGGGTCGATAAAGGCCCCACGACGGCCCTAGGGTGATTTTGTTGCCATATTTGAGCAGCGTAATAGATTATTGGACTGTCTATTGCTCCTATAACAGCAATTATGGCCGCTATCCTGTTTCTTGTTGCCCCTGCAGGAAAGTAACTCCTAAACATTAAGTAGGCACAGTATATAAAGAATAAAATCAGCGCTGTAGTAAGCTTGGCCTCTCCAGTCCAAAAAACACCCCATACAGGTCTGGCCCACACAATTCCCGATACAAGCATAACTATAGCTGCAACCACTCCGACTTCTGCAAATGACTGCGCAAAATTATCCCATTTTGGGTTTTTGGTTGCTAAAAACAGAACACTGTATACAGCAACAGCCACTATTGCCACCATTGATACCCAGGCAAACGGAACGTGTACGTATAATATTCTCTGCACGACCCCCTGATTTATTTCAGTCGGCACCCACAGGAAAATCATCCAGAGTGAAACCAAAAAAACGATCGCAGAAACTACTATATATAACTGCCTGATCATAAGAACTGAATTAACTTTGCAATTTTAGTCAACTTTATATTATTCCTCCACAATTTTTCCAAATAGAAATGTAAGCAATACAACAAAAATTATATCAAAAGAAATCGCTAATCCAATCCACGTTTTGATATTTTCTGATTGCTCTCCAGCCAGATTTGCGCTCGTGATCTCGACTGCAAACATCGCGAGCGGTATCAGGATAGGCACTATCAACAAAGCCAGAAGAGTCTCTTTGGACTTAGCTTTGGCGACTATGGTCCCAAAAAAAGTTCCAATTGAACTAAAGCCAAAATTGAAGATAACCGCAGTAAGCAATACGTCCGTAGAAAAAACATTCACATTATAGAAGACCGAGAAAGTAGCGAATATGACCATCTCAGAAATAGACAAGAAGATGAAAAATGAAAAAAGCTTACTGAAAAAAATGAGTTCCCTCGGTACTGGCATCAGCAACATTGCATCTAGTGTTTCATTTTCAATCTCAGAAGCAAAAAATTTAATCATCGCGATTGACCCTGAAAATATAACTGAAGCCCAGATTATTCCCGCCCCAACATTTTCAGGGATCTGCAATGTATTATTTGACGTTATAGCAAATGTTGAAACTACGAGTATTGAAAACAAGATAATTGTGGTAAAAACCTCTTTAGTTCTAATTTCGAGACCTATATCTTTGAGAGTCAGTGTTGATAAAAGTTCGATCCAATTTCTCATAACAGAACCAAGCTTCCTGAACTTATTTTAAATGATTTCGTTGAGCATAGAGCAGAAAATTCGACAGAATGAGAAGTGAATAGATTTCCTTTGCCGCTTGTGGCACGATCCGTTAAAATTCCAGCTATTGTTTTTAAGCTTTCTGCATCTAAATTTGATTCAGGTTCATCTATAATAAGGAGGTCAGGGTCATTGAGAAGGCTTTTGCACAAACCAACTTTTCTTTTATTTCCATTCGATAATTTTTGCACTTCTTTATCCATTGAATCATCTAGCCCAAGGCGCTCAACGATTTCACCGACTCTGGACTTATATTCGATAATTCCTAATATCTTGGCAAACAAGTATAAATTTTGGCGAACCGTATAGGTCGGATAGAGCATATTCGAGTGCAGCAAAACCCCGATCCTTCGCCTTATTTCAAGGCCTTGAGATTGACTCAAAAAACTTTTCTCCAGCACGTTTACCGCGCCTTGGTCGGGATGAAGAAGTCCGCTACAAATTTTTAATAAAGTCGATTTGCCCGAACCATTTGAACCAGTTATGCATATACTTTCTTCTAAGTCCAAACTTAAACTTAAATTCTCCAAGACCAGATTATCTTGAAAACTCTTTTTTATGTTACTTACTTCCAACAACATTTAGGTTAGTGATTTCAATATTTTAAGATTGCATTACAATGATAAACTATAATTCTGAAATGGTAACTGAGAAATAAAACAACACAAGAATGGCAATTTGCAATTAATAAGATTTGAAAAATCTGGAAAGATATTCAACGGGAAAGTGGATGGAGATGAAATCGAAGTAATTGAGGGGGATATATTTAAGGGAGAGATTGAGCCCAACAATCAGTTTTTTCATCTTGCAGAGGTTGATATCCTACCCCCTGTGCAGCCTAGTAGCATGTTGGCATTGGCCAAAAATTATGGTTCTCATCTGCAGGGCGATGCTCCCCCAAAACAGCCTGAGCCTTTCTATAAGACCTTGTCATCATTGACCGGCCATTTGGACGATATCGTAATTCCGAGAGATTCAAAAAAGGTGGATGCCGAATCAGAACTGGTAGTGGTTATGGGCAGACTGGCCAAAAACGTTAAGCTTGAAGAAGCCTTCGACTATGTCTTGGGTTATACGTGCGGAAATGACGTTAGCGCTAGAGATTGGCAGAAGGATGATAAGAGTTGGTGGAGGGCAAAATCCTCGGATACCTTCTCTCCCATTGGCCCCTTTTTAACTATGGGCATAGATCCTGAAAATTTAGATATTACCGGCAGGATAAATGGAAACATTGTCCAAAGCTGTAATACCAGTGAGATGATCTGGTCAATTCCGAAGACTATAGAGTTTATAACAAAATATGTAACTCTCTTTCCGGGGGACTGCATTTTCACAGGAACCTCTGGCACGGCCGGACAAATTAGGCCTGGCGACTTAGTTGAAGTAGAAATTGAGAAGGTTGGATTGCTTAAGAACCGCTGTGTGTGAAACTATACCGCAAGCCTAATGTCAATTATCCAGTAGGCCAACATAAATACTCCTGCAATACTTAAGAATGTGCCAAATATTATTTGAGACCACCGTCGAAAAAATAGATTCAATTTCTTTATATAATCCGTCGAAATGAGCGTCATTATGGTTAAAACGGTAATCACAAAAATCATTCCAAAGGAGTAGAGAAGAAAGTCCAAGAATGTAGACAGTATGTTCTGCGAATCTAGAGTCCTAGTGATCATTGAGATAAATATTGGGAGAGCACATCCTACTGACGCTAACCCGTAACTTATCCCGAAGAGAATGAACGCCATAGGATTTGCACTATTAGGGTTCCCGATTTTGGCACTAAGCTGTGTAATTACTGTACTGAATGTACTTTTATTCTGAAACTCAGCTATTCCAAAATATAAAATTAGAATGGATAATGCTATGCATATGATCGGGATTGATTCCCTTACAAGTTCTGAACTGAGAGTGACTAGAACCGCTACTACTGAAAAAAGAGAGATAAAACCCAGCCCTACGAAAACTATCACTCCGATCGAATTAGTAATTTTTTTATGCGGTGGAACCGAAATCTCCCCAGCCTTTCTGTTTATGTAAAGACCTAGGTATGCTGGCAGCATTACAATGCCACATGGATTGAAAGCTGCCAAAACACCGGCGACAAATGAGTAAGTTAAACCGAAAAAATCTAGTATTCCTGCGATTATATTGGAGCTAAAGCCTGAAAAGCTGAGAACGTAATTGACGGGAGTAGATGCCAATTTTTCAATGGTTAAAGTTATACCTACGATTATAAGCGTTAAGCATAAGGTTATAAATTTTGAGTCTAGAAGTACTTTATTCATTCGGTGAGTTTTAAACAAAAAACATCCTGAAAATATTTTACCATGGAAACTTACACTTAAATGATTTTAATGTGCTATAATCCACAACGGAGTTTTTTAGTTAATTTGTAACAGCCGAATCGAGTATAAATTGGATGAATTATTGACAGCTGATCAAATAAGCCTCAGAACCCTTTTCGAGGCAGGGGTTCACTTTGGTCATCCTACACGCAAATGGAATCCTAAAATGGACTCCTTTATATTTACCAAGAAATCCAAAACTCACGTTATTGATCTTGAGAAAACAATCGAGCAGCTCGAAGAAGCAAAAAAACTGATCGTAGACATTGTTGGGGCAGGGGGAGAGTGCTTGTTTGTCGGTACTAAACTCCAAGCTCAATCAACTATCCAAGAAGAAGCAGAACGATGTGAAAGTTTCTATGTCAAACAGAGATGGCTTGGAGGTATGCTGACAAACTTCAATACAATGAAGACACGGATTAATGCTATCGAAAGATTTGAGGCTAGAGTTGCTGATCCTGATACTCAAAATAATACAAAAAGAGAACTGCAAGTGATTGCTACCAAATTAAAGAAATTAAAGAAATTTTTCGGAGGCTTGATAGGCATTGAAAAAATACCTGCAGTTATTTTTATAGTCGATACCGAAATGGAGTTTAATGCAGTCAACGAAGCCCTGAAACTAGGAGTACCAATCGTAGCCATAGTTGATACGAACAGTGATCCTAGTAAGATTAACGTTCCAATTCCGGGCAATGATGATGCGTTGAAGTCCATTGGACTAATTACAAAATTTATTGCAGATTCAGTGATTGAGGGCAAGACAAAATTTTCTCAAATTCAAGAGGAGAAAGCTAAACAAGCGAAAGAAAAACTCCTGAAAGAAGCACAGGACCTGAAAGAAGCACAGGATCTGAAAGAAGCACAGGACCTGAAAGAAGCAAAGGACCTGAAGGAAGCAAAGGAATAGAATGGGAT
>PACM01000012.1 GCA_002700125.1 Dehalococcoidia bacterium | reverse complement strand
TTCTTTCTTATCGTTTGGATTCATACCTTTAATTCCTTATATTCTGATGAATACAAATTCATTCTTGTCTTTATTTATAACCTCAATAATTGCGACAGTAATTGCACTGTTTATCCTAGGATTAGTAAGAGCTTTTGTATCAAAAAGTTCGTATATAATCTCGATTTTGGAAACTGTTTCATTGGGTGCCATAGCTTCACTTTTGGCATATCTTGTTGGTTATATATTTACGTTATAACAACAATATAGTCATCTAACTTAACATTAAATAGTTAACAAAATAGGTAATAGATACCATTATAATGACTACAAACAAAACACCGAGGATTATTATCATAGCTAAACGACTTGTGGATGGGGTGATTCTCATCTCATAGAGTCAAGCAACGCTTGGATATATCCTTGGGCAAATACCCTAGATCTATAACCACCTAAGTTTCCTGGAAAATCTTTATCGCCTTCTATATCGGGGCAATGGTCATCCATAAAGCAACCTTCATAGCCAGCGTCTTTGTAGGTTTTCATAGCCTTATACATATCGACATACCCAGTATTGATAAATTCCTCATGAAAAAGTCCTGGAGTGGGAGAAGATACGTTCCTAAAATGAACATAAAGTACCTTGTTTCTATCTGCAAAGTATTTAATCATTTCATATATATCCTCATCCATTTCTGAAAAAGTACCTTGGCAGAATTCAATAGCGTTGTGGTCAGACGGGTAAATGTCCATAAGTCTCTTGTAAGAGGCAAAACTGTTTAGAATCCTCGGAACACCTCCTACTTCTCTATCGGGAGGATCATCAGGATGAATTCCAAGTCTTATACCCTCCTCNTCGGCNACTGGCGTAACAGCCTTTATCCAGTATTCAAGATTCTTCCACATTGTTTCAGAAGTAATGCCACTTAAATTTTCTAAAGGGAACAAATCAGATAAGTTTCCTTTTTTAGATGTCTTACCTGCTATCGCAATATTCTGATCCAAGCTATCAAATGCCGTTGCAGAGGCTTCTCCTCTAATTATGGTTGGGTCACTTCTTAAAGGACCGAGAGGCATCCAATGATAACCGAAAATTGGAATTCCGGCTCTGGCCATATCTGTTATTTGAGATATTAGCTCCTCAATTAATTCATTCCTTCTTGGTCCACCGGTAACAACATCCCAATAACGAGGATTTCCTATAAATCCACCTTCAAAAGCTACGAGATTAAGCTCATGTGACTTTAAAGTTTCTACAATTCTTTTATAGCCATCGAAGGTTTTTGCAGATAAGTCATAATGTGTCTGCCCAGGTCCACCATAATAAATAATATTCTTCACTCCAAGCTGTTGTGAAAGTTTAATTACTTCGTCATTTATTTCACTGATTGCCCATGCGTTCTTCATGCCTTTATATTACATCATTAGTATCTCTGAATGAATTGAAAATATTCTATAAACTAACTTAAATGGCGGCCGAGGTGTTGGAATTGGTAGACAAGCAGTGTTCAGGGCACTGTGTCCTTTTGGGCGTGCGAGTTCGAACCTCGCCCTCGGCACCACTAAATAATAGTTCTTATTAATTAGGAAGGCATTCTCTTCTTGTCAGGAGTTAGTAGTTCATAAAACTCAATCCATTGCTCATCTACTAGATCTCTTAACATTGGTCCTAACTCTTTGTGAATCCTGGAAGGTATTTCATTGTCACCTCTATAAACTGATTCCAATACTTCAGCTGTCCATTCCATATAAATTAAGCCATANTCTCCAGGAGTTGTGTTCGCACTAAGGTATACCTTTGATTCGTTTCTTTGACCAGCTTTTTCGTATTCGCGACCCATCTCATCTATAACGCTTGCAGCCTCCCACACTTTCTTATCTCTTGCTCTAAAAACTCTTCTTACGAGAAACATAAAAAACTCCTACTAAATAATTTATCTCTGCCAATTATAAATTAAATATGATCAAATAAGTCGTTAACGTGTATTTTTTATAGATAATTTTTTTCACCGTGTATTTTCTACACGCTTAGTTGTTAATTTTCTCCCTACCAAGAATCCCATAAGCGCAATAAATGCTCCACAAACAACCAAAGTAAGCCTTATTCCAAAAAATTCTGCTGAAAATCCTACAATTAAGGATCCAATCGCTGAAGAAGACCAAGTTAACTGATGTACGCTCATAACCCTTCCTCTAAAAATATTATCGGCTAGAACCTGGGCAAGAGTAGTACTCATAGTGTTAAACAAAGTCTTAAGACCGCCGACAAATGCTGCGGCAACAAATATAATCAAAATATTCTTAGATGCAGCAAACAAAATAAATGCTATTCCTATGCCAATACAAGAAAGGATGATGATGATTTTGTGATTAACTTGAGTTCCATAGAAAATTAGGAACGATGTTGCAATCAATCCTCCAATTCCTGAACCTAACAAAATCTTACTAAAGGATTCTACTCCTCCCGATAGCCATTCTTCTGAATATTTAGGAAGCAGGGTATCAAAGCTTGAGAAAAAAATAGTTACACTGACGCCAAGTATAATCAAATATCGTATGGATTTGTTATTGAAGATATAAATAAATCCATCAGAAAGTTCTGACCTAATATTTCTTTGTTTTTTTTCAGGTTGGTGTAAATTCGCATTCATTTTTAGTAGCGAAAGGTATGTTAGAAAATAACAAGAACTGATTATAAAAAAAACACCCTGAATGCCAGCAAATTTCACTAATGGTGCAAAAATTAAAGGTCCAATTATTGCTGACGCTCCAAAAACAATTGAATAAAGTGATATTGCACCGGGAAGAAGTCTTTTATCAACTAAGGCAGGTAGCATTGATGCCCTTGAAGGAAGATCTAAAGCAAGTAATATTCCTGCACAAAGTGAAATAGTAAGTAGTAAAAAAGGATTAATTAAATCATAAAAAAGCAGAATTGCGGTCACCAGAGCTAAAAGAGAAAATAGCATTCTTGTAATTCTGACGTTAATAAGTCTATTTCTACTATCAGCCAATACTCCGCCAAGAACAGAAAGTAGTAAAACTGGAGATAATGTGAAAAATCCTACTAATCCAACCATTTTGGTTGAACCTGTCATTTCATGCATAAGCCAAATTCTTCCATATCCCAAACACCAAATTCCGATATTGGAAAAAGCAGCGGCCAACCAAAAAAATCTGTACTCTCGGGAGGTAAATGCTTCAAATCCAGTCTTGTACTTGATAAAAAGAGCGATTCTGGATAAATTCTTAGAATTCACAGTTTAGTGAAATCCTAAAATAAAATATTTAACTATAGCTGAAAAAGGTCCTGCCTTGCTCCCCTTCTTATCTTCNCCAAACCATATATCTTTATAAGGGTTTATATTAGCTTCTTCAAAATTAAACCTACTGTAGAGGCCTGCTGCCTTGATATTTGTTACCTCGACACCAAGCCCTATTTGAAAAAAACCTTTTTCTTTAGCCAACTTAATACACTTATCTATTAATTTTGAGCCGATTCCTAAAGATCTAAACTTTGGATTTACAAATAAATCTTCTATGTTTGGGCAATTTTTGATATGAGTTTTTACATATGAATCTTCTGCCCCTTCCCATCGTATAAAAACGTGTCCAACAGGAAATTTATTAAGAAATGCTATCAGATACAGTCCTTTACCACTTTCTTGTAAGTGCAATCTATCCCTATGCTTTGAGAAAGTTTTATCATCGAAAGTAATTTTCTCTTCNACTTCATTCAGAATATTTGAAGATATGTATACTATTTTTAAGTCATTCTCAACCATAAAACTGAACTGAAGTATATACCAAATCAGATTGAAATAGTTGATGATAGAATGATAGATAAGTAGAATTTTCTTAAACATCTACTAAGAAAGAAGGATCCGAGTGGATCACGAATTAATTCAGTTTTCGGGCATAATATCAGCTTTATTTTTAGGGCTCATAATCGGCCTTGTACATTCAACAGACGGTGATCATATTGTAGCTGTTTCAACAATGGCAAAAGATTATAAAAATATTATTCGCTCTATATGGATCGGGATATCCTGGGGTCTAGGTCACTCTGCTCCACTCATTATATTAGGAACATTGATACTGATACTGAAAGAAAGCCTAATGAACTTCTACTCATCTGTTGCAGTGTTCTTTGAATTTGGAGTGGCTCTGATGCTAATACTTTTAGGACTCCAAGTATTTTGGAAGCTTAAGAAAGGGGCAGTTCATACTCACTCACATGATCACGGAAAAGGCCATACACATTTACACGCATCTCACTCGCACCTAGATAGATTACCAAATGATCATCACGACGAGAGACATCCTTTTTTGACCCTGTTTCCTTTCTTTAGGCCTAAATCATTTTTTATAGGTCTCATCCATGGAATGGCAGGCAGTGCTGCAGTTATGTTAGCAATATTACCTACGACTCCAAGCATATGGACTGGGTTCATCTTCTTATTGCTTTTTTCAGTTGGAACAATGATGTCTATGGCGATCATGACCCTGATATTGGCGCTGCCATTTAGGTTTACAAGCTCAACCAGTGCTAGCAACTACATAATTGCATTTTTTGGGACAATAAGCATTGTTTTAGGAATAGCTTTAGGCGCAGATATAGCACTTGGAACTGATTTTACAGGTGTTTTA
The DNA here is from genome assembly GCA_002700125.1 of Dehalococcoidia bacterium. Lineage (GTDB taxonomy): Bacteria > Chloroflexota > Dehalococcoidia > Lucifugimonadales > Lucifugimonadaceae. The sequence continues at coordinate 85,967 of PACM01000012.1, read as the reverse complement.
TGGTATTAACTCAGAATTAGAAGCAACTTCGTTTACATTGAGACAACTAGAAACTTCTACTTCAAGTTGATTTGCGCAAGAACATAATAAGCAAGAAAATATCTTATTAAACTACTCGAAATTTTTCTAGCTCCTTTGTATTTAACTCAACTCCAAGCCCAGGAGACTGAGGAACACTAACATATCCATCTTTTAATTTAATAGTCTCTGTAAAACATTTACCCCACATCGGGTCAACAGAATCACGATAAAACTCGAGAATTAGTCCATTTGAAACTGCGCATACTAAATGAATATGCAATTCTTGAGCTCCATGAGGTGCAAGATCCATATCATTAGACTGAGCAAGTGCAGCTACTTTCATATATTCTGTTATTCCTCCCAAAACCAACGCATCTGGCTGTAAAATATCTACGCACCTCGAATTAATCATGTCTCTAAATCCGTATCTAGTATACTCATTCTCTCCAGCAGCAACAGGTATTGAAGTAGCTTGAGTTACAAGCTTAGANCCTTCGTAGTCATCAGGTTCAACAGGNTCTTCAAACCAGAAAATATCAAATTCTTCCATTTTTTTTGCAATTTCTATTGCNTGATAATGCCTNTAAGCATTATTTGCATCAACCATCAGCTTGATATCTGGTCCNATAGCATCTCGGACAGCCTTGACTCTCTTTACGTCCTCATTTATAGAAACTCCACCAATTTTCATCTTCACAGCATCAGNTCCTAGGTCCACATTTTCTCTCATCTCATCNGCCAACTCTTTTAATCCTTTTCCTTCTTCGTAATATCCCCCTGCTATGTAAGCTGGAATCTTATCAGTAAATCCTCCCAAAAGTTTATAAATTGGCTGCTCTAGAATTCTACCTTTAAGATCCCAAAGTGCTATATCAATACCTCCAATAACTCTAGTAGTTATTCCTCTTCTGCCAACTAGTTTTGGTTTCCACATTGAATGCCAGTGTTTTTCTGTGTCAAAAGGGTCTTTTCCTATAAGGGGAATCTTTATATTTTCAATTATCGCACTAGCGACTTCTGGCGAATCAGATATTCCACTACATAATCCCAATCCTGAAATNCCAGCATCAGTTTCGACGGTTACGATATTTACCCCNGAATGAGTATAAGTATATAGTCCATTCGTAATNGGAGTATGTCTTGGCCACATATATGATTCAAACTTAATATCTGTAATTTTCATGACTAACCTTCATACTAAGAATACATAATAATCTAAATAAGGTTAATCAAAAACTCTTCTGTGAGGACCAATTTNAGATTTTACGAGAGTTCNGAGATAAATTAGGACTCTCGAAGAGTTGATATATAGAGCTTCAATATTATTTACAATCTCAGTGAATTTGTTTCATATCTTGNCCTATTTATAAATTATTTGTTAAGTTTTATATAGCGCATTACACAAAATAAAGAATCAGNNATATAGTCAGTAGGCATGCAAATATATCAACAAGGCAAGGTAGTAGCCGTATCCTCAAGTAAAAAAGGTGGGATACCCAAAAATCCCAAAGATTCCATTGAAATATTCAATTTGGGAGTCAGAGACGACTATCATTCAGGGGAAATTAATTTTCACGCTAACAAGAATAATCCNAACAGGCAAATATCGGTAGTTGCAAATGAAGTAATAGAAGATATAAATAGTCAAATTGGAGAAAAGATTTTTCCTGGCAGCTTAGGAGAAAATATTCTTGTTGAAGGGTTAGGAGATTTAAGTCATATAGCTTCTGGAGATATCTTAAAAATAGGAAAAAGTGTAACGCTCAGAGTTACNGATCAAAATGAACCTTGTGTGACTTTAAATTCAATTGACAACCGAATATTAAAATTAATTGTTGGCAGGAGAGGCCTCGTAGCATCCGTCGAAAGCACTGGCTATATCTACCCAAATGACAAAGTGAAGTTAATCCCAAAAAAAGAAAATGTCTAGTCATGCAGATACAAAAAAAATATTTTTTTATAGTATCAGTTTCTTTCTTTTTTTTTGCTCGTTAAGTTGTGAAAATGACAAGAATCAAAAGGATATATTCGATGGAACATACGATTCATCTATATTTTCAATAAATAACTTTAATAATATAAAATTTAAAATTTATAAAGAGTATGATGTGANAGATCTGCCAGATGCAGACAGTGCCTATTATGGATTCTGGGGAACTAGTGACTTTGAAAGACGAGAATTCGAGCTTAGATTTTATTCTTCAAATGATAAGGCAGAAACATCAGGAACTTTTTTTGCTGAAGAAGCTACAGGGAATGATGCGATCATTAAAAAGTCAGATGCTANCTGGAAAGAAGGTGTGAAGGATAGACGATTTGTTGGGCCATTTGGAACAAGTAAAAACTATCCCAAATATCTTGATTATGTAATTTTTGGCAATGTGATCGTTTTGTGTCCTAGCGAAAAGTCAGAATCAGTTCACGGCGCATGGGATCCCATAGAAAATTGTAGGAAGTTATTATCGTCAATCGTCAATTAAAAAATTGCGATTTTTATTCATAAATTTTGTAGTCACTAACATCAAAATTCCAAAACTAAAAATTAACAATGTGATCCAGTGCCCACTCCTATAAGAGGATGTAGAATCAAAAATTCTCCCCATCATCCAAGGAGCAATAAAGGTTGCCCATATACCTAGAAATGATAGTAGTCCATATAATGTGCTAAATGATTTAAGGCCAAAACACTCGGTTATTGTGAGAACAATTAAAGCACCTAATCCTCCAAAACCCATCCCAAAAATTAATATTCCCANCCATATTACCCAAATATTACCATTAGCGATAAGTATTATTGCCAAAGCAAGCCCTTGAATAGCGACTGAAATACTCATCAAAAAAAGAGATGAAATCTTTTCACTTAATCTGCCAAAAATAAATTTACTCAGCATACCCATTAATGCTATGTAAGTCATGGCAAGAGTTGCCATAGAAATGCTTAANCCTTCAGTGTGCAAGTGAGGTATCATTTGCGGCATAATTCCGTTATAAGTAAAACAAGCAAATGTAATTCCCAAAGTAAGCGTATAAAATTGTTTAGATCTCAGAGCTTCATTAATATTAAGTCCGAAATAATTTTTACTATNTNCAATCTTGCTATCCGNACTTTTATTAGGATTATTTCGAACTAAGAATATTGCCAGTAATGCTAAAGTAAGCACCAATACACCGTAAAAAAAATAAGCACTTTGCCATCCAAATCTTGAAAGTATAACAAAAGTAAGTGGAGGAAAAATTAAACCTCCAAAATTGTTNCCAGCAGTCGTGATACCTACCATTCTACCCCTAGATTTAGGGAACCATACTTGTATAAGCACACCAGAAGTAATCATCAAAGTTCCTGGATAACCAGCAAATACCAAGGCATTCAATAATATCCAGTGAGTTAAGCTTGTCATGAAAGGCCTCAATATAAAACCGAGTCCTACCAAAACAAGGGAGCCAATTAAAAATATTTTACTCCCCTTGATGTCGACAAATCTTCCGACTAAGGGGGCTACAAGACTAGTAACAAAGCTTATAGCATATCCCAAGCTTACTTGCTCTCGGTTCCAATTAAATTCATTCTCTAATGGTTCTACAAACAAACCAAAAGAATATACATTCATGCCTATTGTGAATGCACCAGACAAAAATACTANAAAGAACACTGCCCATCTTCTGTTGGATTCAAAGAATCTAGAAAAATTAAAATACGACACCAGTGCCATAACCTTCAAAATAGATAATTATTTGAAAAAATCCCAATCTATTTCAAGACCTAAACCTGGAGATTTAGGNAATACAATATACCCATCTTCGATCTCAAAAAAATTCATTACTTTTGCTCCAGCGGCTCTCAGTCCGGGATAAGTTTCTACATTTAAACCCTCGGGCAGAGAAGCAACAGCGTGAGCTCCTATATTACCACCTCCATGTGGGGCAAGTTTTAGATTATTCGAAGTAGCTAAAGCAGCAATTTTTTTCCATTCAGTAAATCCTCCACAAATTGCAGGGTCAGCCTGNACGATATCAACTGCTCTGTGATTAATGAGGTCTTTAAAGCCCCATCTTAGATATTCGTTCTCTCCTGTTGCGATTGGAATATCTAAAGCATTTNTAACTGCAGCACAACCTTCGTAGTCAGTTGCTGGAACAGGTTCTTCATACCAAAATATATCTAGTTCCTCAACTTTCCTTCCAAACAATATAGCCTGAGCAGAAGTATAAGCATGGTTGGCATCAACCATTAGAGTGATANCAGGTCCAACAGCATCTCTTACAGCCTTAACTCTTTCAATATCCTCAGNTATGGATAATCGACCTATTTTCATTTTTACTGCTTTATATCCCATGCCTATATACTCCACCATCTCTTCTTGAAGGTCCTGAATAGACTTACCCTCTGCGTAATATCCTCCCCCAACATAAGCTGGAACCCTATCTCGATCACCACCCAAAAGTTTATAGACTGGCTGGTTTAAAATTTTTCCATTTAAATCCCATAAAGCTATATCAATAGCGGAAAGGGCTCTAATCTCCCAACCAGAAGATGCTGGATGACACCATCCGGAATATAATTTATTCCAAATTTTTTCCATGTACATTGGATCTTCTCCAATAATCATATCTTTAAGAGGTCCTTCTATAAGTTCTTGAGAATTACCACTGGGAGCGATTCCGNTCAATCCATCATCTGTAAATATTTGGGTCAAAGAAAAAGTTAGTGAAGTTTCAGTAAATGTTGCATCTTGCCAAGCTACAGGGCGAGAGCCTAAGTCTATCTTTGTTAATTTGACGTCTGTAATTTTCATTAATCTTTCTTTCTTAACTCGATTCTAAAAAGAGGTCAACCAACGTGACCAAATTATTATATTGCTTTTATAAAATTTGACTCAGAAAGAGTTTTGTTCTGTCTTCTTTAGGGTTCTTAAAAAAGTGTTCAGGAGTTCCTTCCTCAACGATTAAGCCTTCATCAAAAAANAGGAACCTGTCAGCTACGCTTCTTGCAAAACCCATCTCATGAGTAACNCAGATCATCGTCATGCCTGATTCAGCAAGTTCTGTCATCACTTCTAAAACTTCTTTGATCATTTCTGGATCCAAAGCCGACGTAGGTTCATCAAAAAGCATTATTTTTGGTTGCATTGCTAATGCTCTTGCAATTGCTACTCTTTGCTGTTGGCCTCCTGAAAGCTGAGAAGGGAATTTATCCGCCTGTTCAGGGATACCAACTCTATTTAAAATAGACATTGCAATATCATTTGCNTCATCNCTACTCAAGCTCTTAACTTTTTGGGGAGCAAGAGTAACGTTTCTTAGAACAGATAAATGGGGGAACAAATTAAACTGCTGAAACACCATTCCCACATTGGATCTTACTATCTGAAGATTCTTGACATCATCATTTATCTCAACACCATCAACGACTATTTTTCCTGAATCATGGGGTTCNAGCCTATTGATTGTTCTGATGAATGTGGATTTGCCAGATCCTGAAGGGCCAAGAACGACAACGACTTCTTTTTCCAAAATATTAGCGGTGATCCCTTTCAAAGCTTGAAAGTTGCCAAAGGACTTTGTTACGTTTTCAGCTATAATTATCGGTGAGCCAATTTTCTTTTTTTTCTTAACAACCATATATACCGCTTAGGTTACACCTTATCTAGTTCCGATACCAAGATTTTTCTCTAATTTTGAACTGACATGCGATAAAGATACTGAAACAATCCAAAACAAGGATGCTACTACTAAAAGTGCTTCTATCTGCCTGCCAAAGAATTTCGGGTCTTGTTCTGGTATTAACCTTCCTACCTGCAACAAGTCGGTGAGGGCTAATATGAAAACTAAAGATGTATCTTTGAACATTCCAATAAAAGTACTAACAATTGCTGGAATCACAACTCGTATAGCTTGAGGAAGTATTATTACGATCAATTTACTTGTGTAGTTCAGGTTCAGTGCATCTGCGGCCTCTAGTTGTCCTTTAGGGATCGATTGCAATCCACCTCTTATGACTTCAGCGATATATGCACTTGCGAAAAATGATAATACTATCATTGCTCTTATAACTACACTAACTTCATTTAATCCAAACAAATTAGGCAAGAATTTTGGCAAAACAAACCACGCTAATAGTAACCAAGCCACTAAAGGAGCTCCTCTGATAGTTTCAATATAAATCGTGCAAACAGTTTTGATCGCTGGTAGTTTTGTCGCTCTTCCTACAGCTAAAAGAATACCCANNGGGAAGCCTGCCACGATTGCGACAGAGGCCAGTAGAATATTTAATAAAAATCCTCCCCATAAAGTAGGCGGAGGGCCTCCNCCAACACGTAATATTAAGAAAGTCAGAGGTAGAATCAAAATCCACATCACAATTAAAACTTTTTTTGCTTGAACTAAATAAGAAGATTTCNTTATAAAATATCTAGATATCAAATAAGAAATTGAGCAAATAAGAAATGTGACAACCACATGCCAGATGTGGGGCATAGTAAAGAATATCAAAGTGGGCAAAATAAATGCCAGAGACATCAAGAGCAATTCCCACTTACTAGGTGNTCCCCAAGCTCCTATTGAAGAAAATAAAATAATGCAAACCANCCATAATATTGGCCAAGCTCGCCACGTATCTTCTAACGGTAATCTTCCCAACAGAAGTAGTCTTCTATTAATTCTAACCACTTCCCATTCTGCTGATGAAAGAAATCCGAATAAGCTTGAAATCACGTAGATGAGTAACAAAGAAGAAAATACAGTTAACACAGAATTTAATTTCGATGCAAAAAAGCTACTCATAATCCAATCTTTTACATCTTTGAAATTTAATTTAGGAGAATTCATCATGTGCCAATCCTTGTAACTCTGCGGTTAATCAAGTTCATGACGATCGAAATAAAAAGGCTCAGTGTTAAGTAAGTAAACAATATAAGAAAAAAGACAGGTAATGCATGTCCAGAATTATTCATAATCGTTCTTGAAACCATAAACAGGTCTGGGTAGGCAATTACTACTGCCAAGCTCGAATTCTTTGTCAAGTTTAAATATTGATTTGTTAANGGAGGAATTATGGATCTCAGTGCTTGAGGAAGGACAACTAATGATGTGACTTGATAATTACTAAGGCCAATTGCTTGAGCAGCCTCTGTTTGGCCTTTAGATAGAGCCTGTATGCTTCCTCTAACGATCTCTGTTATAAAGGTTCCTGTATAAATTACAAGAGCAAATAGAATAGCTGAAAATTCAGGGCTCAATTCAAAACCTCCCGACTGTAGCCAAGTTCCCTTTGTGTTCTGGTTTATTAAAGGTAAATCTAAACTTAAAGGTTGGCCAAACGCAAAGAAGGTAATAACACCAATCAATCCAAATATCAAAATGCCTAGTAAATTGCCACNTATACTAAAACCTAAAATAGAAGCTCTCTTTCCNGTCTTATCTTCTCTCTTATTGAAGAAATAACTAAGCGACAAAGATGCTAATGCGATGATTCCCATAAAAATAAGCCACAATTGGCCATTAGTATTGGTAGACATCCACGGTAAAAGAATTCCTCTATTCGAAATAGCAGATGTACTACCAAACGTAATAGCCTTAGAAATGTGCGGCAACTGAAGAAAGATTATTTGCCAAAATATTATTTGAATTAATAATGGAGTGTTTCTTAAAACCTCCACATATATCCAAGCAATTCTAGATATTAGAAAATTTTTGGAAAGCCTCGCTACACCCATTATTGTTCCCAATATAGTCGTCAATAATATCGCTACTAGGCAAACTCGTATGGTATTAATTACTCCTGTAAAATAAGCATTCCATCTGCTGTCGTTACTTGTGTAGTCGGTTAAAAAAGTATGACTTAAGCCAAAGCCAGCCCTGCTGCTAAAATGCGACAAGCTTATCTCCAGTTCAAAAGCTTGAAAAATTAAATATAATCCAAAAATTATTACAAAAAATAGGAAGACTCCTTGTATTGCGAGGTTACGATTTCTTTGCAGCCTGCNCCACTGCATAGTGNTATAAAAAANGTTTCTCATCTAAATTTAGNACCCGTTGTATAAAATAAATAGTATGTCGGAGAGGTGTCCCATCTCCGACATACTATTATGAATAAAAGTTACTTTCTACCTGAAAGGTGGTGCATAGATCAATCCACCCTCAGTCCACTGAGCGTTAAGAGATCCAGCTCTCTCCAATCCAAGAGGCACTAGGTGTCTGTCATAAACTTCACCGTAGTTACCAACTTGAGATATAACTTTCTGCATAAAGTCTTTAGGAATTCCGAAACTGAAGTCTTGTACTTCTCCACCTTCAAAAGAGGCTCCTAACAATCTTGCCATACCTGGATTAGATGGGTTAGCAGCCATCTGAGCCACGTTTGAGCTACTTATTNCACTCTCTTCTGCCTGCATCATTCCAAATACAACCCATTGCACAACATCATAGAATTCACTATCGTTGTCCCTTGTCAAAGGTCCAAGAGGCTCCTTAGATAATGTTTCGGGAAGCACCTTAAGAGCGCTTGGTCCGCCTGCTGATTCTGGGAACTCTGCTCTTTTTGAAGCTAGTCCAGATTTATCAGTTGTCCATCCATCACATCGCTTTTCTTCGAAAGCTGCTTGGAGCGGATCGTTGGTCTCAAAAGTCAATGGTGTGTAAGACATGCCTGTACCAGTAAACCTGTCATCCAAGTTAAGTTCAGTGGTAGTTCCTTGAAGTACACAGACTGTTGCACCTTCCATNTCGTCAATGGAATTATATCCGCTATCTGCGTAAACCATCATTCCTTGACCATCATAGAAAGTAGCTACTGTGAAGTCTTGAGCTAACTCTCTGTCTCTACTTGCAGTCCAAGTAGTGTTTCTAATCAAAAGATCAATTTCACCTGATCCTAATGCTTCAAATCTATTGGAAGCAGTAGTAGGTGTGTATTCAACTTTGCTAGAATCACCCAATACAGCTGCAGCNACAGCTTTACAGAAATCGATATCGAATCCTTCGAATGCTCCACTCGGNGTAACAACTCCAAAACCAGTCAAATTGTCATTGACACCACACTTAAGCGTTCCTCTTTCTAAAACTTGCTCGAGTGTACTACCTGAGCTAGCAGTTGAAGCACTATCATCTTCCGATGCACATGCAAAAGAAAACGCTGCGAATGATACTAACGAAAACAAAACCAGTAAAGATTTAAAATTTTTCATATTCCCTCCTTGATAGGGTATATTAATATCGTTTTTCAGCGAAATTATTAACCAAAAAACCTATTGTATTTTTATTTAGTGCGCTCAATTATAATCTAATAGTAAAAAAAACAACATTTAAGTTATNAGTGAATAATCAATANNTTTTAACTAATAATAAAAAATTATTTTATTAATAGAGGNATCTAAATTGATAAACCTAAAAGAAATAGCATTTAAAGCTCTAGAGCAAAACTCGTCAATTCCAATTGATCTATCAAAGGATATCCTGTCCTTTGCTGAATCTGGATTTAAAGAATTCAAGACTCAAGAAAAAGTGGCATCTGCATTCAAAAAACTAGGTCAAAGGAACATCAGTGATAATTTAGCTATTACTGGCTTAAAAACAACTTTGGATACCGAAAAAGAGGGTCCGAGTATAGCAATACTTGGTGAGTTGGACGGCTTGCCAGTTCCAGGGCACCCTTTTGAAAATCCTCAGAGTGGAGTCGCACATGCTTGTGGCCATCATATTCAGATTGGGAGTATGCTTTCTACTTTAATCGCACTAAAAGAACCTGAAGTACTGACTAGACTAAGTGGAAAAATAACATTTATGGCAGTTCCAGCAGAAGAATTTGTAGAAATCGAATGGCGAAACAATCAAAGAAAAAAAGGAAAGATTGAGTTTTTAGGCGGAAAACAAGAATTTATAAAGTTAGGATTTTTTGATGATATCGATATAGCTATGATGACCCACACAACACCCAGAAATATTAAATTCTCATACGGAGGAACCGATAATGGACTTGTTGCTAAGTTTGTAGAATTCAAAGGTATCGCATCTCATGCAGGAGCAAATCCTGAAAGTGGAATAAATGCATTAAATGCAGCAAATATAGCTATTGCTGCAATAAATGCACAAAGAGAAACCTTTAAAGATGAGGATCATATAAGAGTGCATCCGATAATTACTAAAGGTGGATCTGTGGTTAGCGCGGTGCCTGACAGAGTAACTTTAGAAACTTTTGTGAGAGGTGCTTCTATAGAAGCTATAAAAGATACAAGCAAAAAAATAGATAACTGCATCAAAGCTGGTGCAATGGCAACTGGTGCATCCGTAAAAATTACTACACTGCCAGGTTATTTACCACTTCAAAATGACACCAATCTAATGGATATATATGTTAATAATTTAAAGGAAACTTATTCTAACAAGGATTTGCAAGTCGACGGGCACTCTGGGGGTAGTACAGATATGGGTGACGTGTCTCATATTATGCCTGTAATACATCCATATGTTGGAGGGTCTGAAGGTATCTCAAATCATTCAGCAGACATGGTAACAAAAGACTACAGTTTAGCAGTAATTGAATCAGGGANAATGATGGCAAGTACAATAATAGACCTTCTTATGGATGACGGAAAAAAAGGTAAAGAGGTTTTAGAAAATTTCACTCCAATTCTTAGTAAAAAAGAATATTTAGAATTACTCAGAGAGTTATCAAGCGAAGTTTTTTATGAATCGAGTCATAATATTACCTAGAATTACTAATTAACATTGCATCTATTAANGATCCNCAATTNTCTAAAGAAACATTNTTNGTAACNCCATCGCATAAAATTATTAAATTCCCATAGATTATATAAGAGCCATATTTCGGTCTTAATCTGCCGCCGCCNCCNCCACTTGCGAACCCACTATTACGCCGATCCCGCGTTCCTTCTTTCCAAGAAACTTCTGANGTTTTTAATAATGCATCTGGACCTACTACTTCTTCTGCATATTTAACTCCAAATTCTATAGCGTCTTCATGGTTGACATATTCCCTAATTTCAAATGCTTTAAATTCAGATTCTGAAGAAGATTTAGATGATGGGGGAGTCCAAAAACCGTACCAAGCTCCGACGGCATAAGGTAGGTTTTCAATATCATATTCTTTAGAAATCTTGAATCCGAATATTTCAAAATTTGATACTGTCAGATTAATTTCAGTTTCAGTAATTTTCTCTATCTTGGAGGGTTCTGAACTCTCTGTGTCAGCACAACTTAAAAAAATTGCAAATATCAAACATATTGAAAATATGTTTTTATAACTCATAACGATAAAATATCACGAAAATTTTAATCGCCCAATATAAAAAGTTGAAAATTATTTCTTTCTTATGATAGAATCCCTGCAAGTGTTGATTTGAAAGTCAGCTTGCGGGCACTAAAAAATTCTGCTAAAGAGGCAAATTACTAAATGTGTCCGTGTACTGAAAAGTATGCGGATTTTTTTATTGGCACTTCTTAGTTTTTAAACAATTAAAAAAATAAGGAGGTCACTAAAATGACTACTGAAAAACAACAAGGGATTGGAACTCTTGCTTTACACGCAGGTCAAGAACCTGATCCTTCAACTAACTCTCGTGCGGTTGCAATTCATGCAACTACATCGTACGTATTCAATGATACGGAGCACGCTGCGAATCTTTTTGCATTGAAAGAATTTGGGAACATTTACACTCGGTTAATGAATCCCACAACTGATATTCTGGAAAAAAGGATTGCCGCTCTGGATGGCGGTGCTACGGGACTCGCTTTCTCTTCAGGGCAGGCTGCAATAAATGCTGCTATCTTGACGATAACTCACAGTGGGCAAAACTTCGTATCAGCGACTAGTCTATATGGTGGAACATGGACTTTGTTCACCCAAACTTTTAAAAAACTTGGTATCGAGGTCAGATTTTTTGATTCAGATCACCCAGAAAAGATAAAAGACCTTGTGGATGAAAACACAAGATGTGTTTACTTTGAAAGTGTTGGTAATCCAAAAAATGATGTACCTGATTTCAAGAAAATCACTGACATCAGTCATAAACTTGGACTCCCAACCATTTGTGATAACACAGTATTAACTCCAGCTAGTTTTAGGCCTATAGAACATGGCGTAGATATCGTGGTTCACTCAACAACCAAGTTTATTGGAGGTCATGGTGTTCACATTGGAGGAGTGATTGTTGACAGCGCAAATTTTAAGTGGGCTGACAATCCAGAAAAATGGCCTGAGTTCTGTGGACCATCTGACTCCTACCATGGAGCGGTTTTAGAAGAAGCTCTAAGGCCTCTCGGAAATATAGCCTATAACATCCATATAAGGACTCACTGGCTTAGGGATACAGGCGGAACTATGAGTCCATTCGCAGCTTGGACAACTCTACTAGGAGTAGAAACTTTGCAACTTAGAATGGCAAGACATTGTGAGAACGCCTTAAAGGTTGCAAAATACCTTGAGTCACATAAAAAGGTTAAATGGGTAAATTATCCTGGACTCAAGAGTCACTCGCACTACAAAAATGCTAAAAAGTACTTGAAGGATGGGGCTGGAGCTATTCTTGGATTTGGAATAAAAGGAGGAAAAAAATCAGCTGTGAAGTTTATAAACAGTGTTCAGTTGGCAAGTCACCTAGCAAATGTAGGTGATGCCAAGACGTTGGTTATTCATCCAGCATCAACAACTCACAGTCAATTGACTGAAAATGAGCAAAAAGAAACTGGAGTAAATCCTGAATATGTCAGGATCTCAGTTGGTATTGAGGATGTGGAAGACATAATCGGAGACTTAGATCAAGCATTAGCAAAAAGTTAAATAGAAAACTATAAGAGTTTAGAGTTCTAATAAGGGGTCAGAATGAATATTCTGACCCCATTAAAGATTAAATGACGAAAGAAAAATACAATTCGGACTTACTAAGATCAGACGAAACTTCAAAACATCTGAAGTTTTTAAAGCTAGAGGTGCCTTTTGTTCTGAAATCTGGTGAAACTATTGAAGACCTCTTAGTCGCTTACGAAACATATGGAACCCTTAACTCAAATAAATCAAATGCTGTGCTAGTATGTCACGCTATAAGTGGAGATTCTCACGTAGCCAAGCATTCTAAAGATGATCTTCCAGGCTGGTGGGATATAATGGTCGGCCCTAAAAAACCTATTGATACTGATCAATATTTTGTTATTTGTCCAAATGTTTTGGGTGGCTGCAAAGGTTCAACTGGTCCAAACTCACTAAATCCAAAAACCGGAAAACCGTACGGACCAGAATTCCCACAGATTACTGTAGAGGATATGGTAGCTGCCCAAAACGTGTTGATCGAACATCTTGGCATCGACTCTCTTTTATGTATAACAGGAGGTTCTATGGGGGGATTTCAATCTATTCAGTGGGCAAAGCAATACCCAGAAAAAGTGAAGAGTGTTGCGGGCATGGCCACTTCTGCAAGACTTACTAACCAAGCCCTTGCGTTCGATATAGTTGGACGAAATGCTATAAAAAAAGATCCTCGATTCAAATTAGGTAATTACTATGACTCAAATGAAAAGCCTGAAGATGGATTGGCAATTGCGAGGATGTTAGCTCATATAACTTATCTCTCTAAAGAATCTATGAAAGAAAAATTTGATCAAAAACGATTTGAACCAAAAGAAGATCCCGCAGAATTTGAAAAACAATTTTCTGTAGGGTCTTATTTAGCATATCAAGGGACAAAGTTCGTAGATAGATTTGACGCAAACAGTTATATAATTTTGTCAACTGCAATAGATTATTTTGACCTAGGAAAAAATATAAAAGAATTGAAAGCCAATCTAAAAAAAACTAGTTGCGAATGGCTATTCGTCAGTTTTTCAAGTGATTGGCTATACCCACCTTTTCAATCTGAAGAATTGGTTGATGCTCTAGTTGAACTTGATAAACCTGTCTCTTATTGTTGTATTGATAGTGAAGCTGGCCATGACGCCTTCTTGCTCGAAAATGAAGTAGGACAGTATGGATCAATAACCTCATCTTTCTTAAAAAAGATATCAGGTTCATTAGAAGAGCAGAAAGCAAAAAAATCTACACTGACTTCAACGAATATTTTTTTTGATAACCGCCTTGACTTAAATTTTATTTCGGGTCTTGTATCAAAAGGAGACAGAGTACTAGACCTGGGCTGTGAAGATGGAACCTTGCTAAGAGAGTTACGAAAAAAGAGTTGTTCAAAGCTACTAGGTATTGAGATAGACCCAAAAAAAGTTATTGATTCATTCGAAACTGGGATAGAAATTATAAATTCTGACATTAATATTGGATTAAATAGATTTAATAATGATCAATTTGATGTGACAATTTTATCGCAGACACTACAGTCAATAAAAAATGTCGAAAAGACTATTCAGCAAATTCTAAGAATCTCTAAAAAAGCTATTATATCGTTTCCAAACTTCGCGTTTAAGCCTCTTAGGGAGATGCTCTTTCATCAAGGCAAGGCACCTAAACTAGAAGGGCTTTACGGTTATAATTGGTACAACACTCCTAACAGAAGATTTCCTACGATTGCTGACTTCGAAGAATTCTGCAACGAGCAAAACATACTAGTAAAAGAGAGTTTCTTCATAGATACAGAGAACAAAGAATTTATAAAAGAAGATCCGAATCTCAATGCAGACACAGCAATATTTGTGTTAAGTAAAAACTAAAAAGTTTACAGAATATTTATACCTTTTTTATCTAAGGTTCGTATCTCTCTAGTTGTTAATTTTACTTTATGCATTTTACCGTCAAATAAAATAGTTCTATTTTGTATATTAGGCTTATACTTTTTTTTGGATGCATTCATGGCGTGACTTCTACTCTGGCCAAATTGAGGTTTGGCCTTAGAAGGAAGTCCGAGCTTTTCTCTGATATTCATTTTAATTATTGTTTATTAAGAATTATTAACTTTATAATTATCTATAATCTGATTATGACCACAAGAGGATATCAATTAAAACAAGTTATGAAAAGCTATAATGACACCTTCAGAGCATAAAGATAAGAAAAATGTGGATATCGCATATGGAAAATCAAGAATAAAACTAACTCTTCCATCCAGTTTTGACTTAATTGAACCAAAGTTTGTACCAAAATTGAAAGAAGAAAAGTACCAGATAATCAAGTTGTTAAAAAATCCCATTGGTTCTGCCCCACTGAGAAAAAAAGTCAATAAATCATCCAAAATAGCAATATCAGTTTGCGACATTACGAGAGCTCAACCGAGACAAATAGTACTCCAAGCAATTCTTGACCACATTAGTGATATAACNTCNCCAGAAAATATAAAAATTCTGATAGCAACAGGGACTCANCGNNCTAATACNNAAGAAGAGCTCANNGCAATGATNGGACAAGACATTCTTTCAAAAATAGAGGTGATAAACCANGANTCTAGAAATAAAAAAGACTTAGTAAANGTAAAAACTTCTTTGCAAGATANNGANGTNTATTTAAATAAAAATTGGATTGAGGCAGACGTTAGAATNACAACCGGATTCGTGGANCCTCATTTTTTTGCTGGATTTTCGGGNGGAGCAAAAATGGTTGCACCAGGNCTAGCAGGACTNGAGACAATTCTCAGTCTNCACAATTANNAAAGNCTGAGNAATAAATTTTCTANNTGGGGAGANATAGATCGAAATCCAATACAGCAAGATGTTAGAAAAATAGCGACAGAAACNGGGGTNGACTTTTGCNTTGATGTAACNTTGAATAANCTNCAAGAAATTACNGGAGTTTTTGCCGGAGANTTGCTGNCCTCACACGATAAAGCNTGTGAATTTGNAAGAGAAAAAGCAATGNNCAAAGTANANAAGCTCTANGATGTAGTTATAACATCAAATTCTGGATANCCTCTTGATCANAATCTTTATCANTCNGTAAAGGGNATGTCAGCTGCTTCACAAATTACAAAAAAAGNTGGAAAGATTTTATGTNTNGCTGAATGTTCGGANGGAATTCCTGACCANGGNGAATTNTATTCTTTACTNTCATATTTTANAGATCCTTACCAAGTAAATAAAACGCTTCAAGATCCAAATTTCNNGTGTCAAGATCAATGGCAAGTACAGATATTGNCAGACATCGTGAAAAAACAATCNGTGTATATGTACTCTGAAAAACTCANCNCANATGATATTCAAAAAGCTTTNTTAAATCCTGTANTTAATCCAAATGATTTCATANAAAATTTAGAANTTGAAGATAANAATGNAAGTGGTTGTGTTTTNCCAGAAGGTCCCATAACNATCCCTTTTTTNTGAAATAAATAANTAACAGAAAAAATACNTNAAATAAGTTAATATAATANANTGATTNAGACTTAAGAGAAAACGGAGATCACNATGACATTGAAATCAAATTCTCATAAAGTAATNGGAACTCGNCCTATNAGACACGATGGACTCGAGAAAGTNACTGGAAAAGCTGTTTATAGTGNTGACGTTCAACTCCCCAATATGTCTCACGGAGCTATACTGAGAAGTCCTTATGCTCACGCAAAAATAAAATCGATNGANACTTCTGNNGCTGAANANGTTAANGGTTTATTTGCAGTANTAACTGGCAAAGATTTTCAAAGNGGAATTGANAAGGATATTGAAATTGGAGAAGGGATAGCAAATTTTAAGTATGACAGTATGAACCTNATGGCAAGAGATAANGTATTGTANGTGGGACATGCTGTTGCAGCAGTNTCAGCTGCTGATAAAAACACAGCACTNGAAGCTTTAAAAAGAATCAAAGTGGAGTATGAAGTTCTAGATCCTGTACTGACTGTAAAAGATGCAATGAAGAAAGACTCTCCGGTTATACAAGAAGATTACAATGGTGTTGATGTTGACGGAGAAATGACATCGAAAAACGTTGCGGACTTTTTTAGGTTTNATTTTGGAGACATAGAAAAGGGATTTAATGAATCNGAAATCGTAATAGAAAAAGAATTCACGATGCCTATGGTGCATCAGGGTTATATCGAACCTCATGTGGCTGTAGCTGTATGGGGTGAAGACGGGAGACTTACGCTCTGGGCATCAACCCAAGGGGCTTTTCCAGTGAGAACTCAGACTGCAGGAATTCTTGGAATGCCAGAATCACGAATAAGAGTAATGCCTTCAGAAATCGGTGGAGGATTTGGAGGAAAAACGAGAGTTTACCTTACACCTCTAGCTGCAATGCTCTCAAAAAAATCAAATCGTCCTGTAAAAATAGTTATGGATAGAACGTCAGTTTTTGATGCCTCGGGGCCAGCACCTGGCGGCATAATTAAAATCAAGCTAGGNGTAACTAAGGATAAAAAAATCAAATCAGCTTTTACAGATATAAAGCTGGAAGGTGGNGCNTTTGGAGGATCTGCAGTTGGAGCTTCAGCTAAATGTGTTTTTGGTTGTTATGAAATTGAAAATACCAGAATAGATGGTTACGACATTGTAGTGAATAAACCTAAGTCAGCCGCATACAGAGCCCCAGGATCTCCNCAAGTNGCCTATGCAATAGAAGTTGTTGTTGATGAAATATGCAGGAGNAAGGGCTGGGATCCACTAGAATTCCGAATAATAAATGCCTCTAAAGAAGGCACAAGAAGAGGCGATGGGCCCAAATTCCCTAAAATTGGCAATTTAGATGTTCTTGATTCNATTAANTCTTCAGAACATTGGAATAGTCAAAAGCCAAANTCAAAGAATGGAAAGCTGATTGGAAGAGGAGTCGCCAGNGGATATTGGATGAACGGAGGAGGAAAATCGTCTGTAACATTATCTATAAACGATGACGGAACTGTTACATTAGTAGAAGGAAGTGCAGATATAGGNGGAACTAGACCAAGCATTGCCATGCAAGCAGCTGAAACTCTTGGNTTAACANCAGAAGATATGTTTCCACGCATACCTGATACAGATGGAGTTGGATATACAGGCATGACTGGTGGTAGNAGAACAACCTTTGCTACAGGATGGGCTGCAGTNAANGCAGCAAACAACTTAGTAAAAGAATTGAAAGACAGATTAAGTCTNATATGGGAAATAGACTCCGAAGAAATCAAATTTGAGAATGGTGCTTTTTCATCAAGGTCTGATTCTGCTCTCTCAATGTCCTTTAAGGAACTAGCAAAAAAATTAGATGGTACCGGAGGCCCTGTAAGCGCAGTNGGCTCAGTAGACTTAGACTCAAGTAGTCACGGATTTGCTACTCATGTAGTGGATCTTGAAATAGACTCTGAAACGGGGAAAACAGACGTTATTCGATATACTGCATCTCAGGATGTTGGCAAAGCAATTCATCCTTCTTATGTAGAAGGTCAAATACAAGGCGGAGTCGCTCAAGGAATTGGTTGGGCGCTTAATGAAGAATACTTTATAGACAAAAAAGGTAAAATGCTTAACTCAAGTTATTTAGACTACAGAATGCCTACATCCCTAGACCTTCCAATGATAGATACTATTCTGGTGGAGAATGAAAATCCTGAACATCCATTTGGGGTACGNGGAGTTGGAGAAGTTCCAATTTGCCCACCTTTAGGAGCAATNTCAAACGCGATATTTGACGCAATGGGGATACGATTTCAAGATTTACCGATGAAACCTTCCGTTATAATGGAAGCGCTATCAAGATTGAAAAAAAGATAAAGGGGNAAAATGCATCTAGGNGCCGCTTCAATGCTGGGAACAACCGGAGCAAATGCATCTGATAATGGAGTTCCAGAAAATTTTGATTTTCTTACATACTCTAACGAAGACCTTAAAGATGTTTCTGACCTAGGATATACAGTACACAATCTAGTAGTTAGTAATCCATCTGAAGTCACAGAAGAAGAAATATTAAATACAAAGAGAATATTTGAAGAAAATTCAGTTATTATTGGTCAAACTAATGGAAGGTATGGTGGAGATTTAGTAAATCCTGACGAAACTATTCGTAATAGTGCAATAGAATTTGTAAAAAGTATGTGCAATTTGACTGCAAAACTTGATGCTCCTAACACATACCTCAGACCTGGAAGCATAAATCCGGATGGACCTTGGCTTCCTCATGAAGATAATCATAAAGAAGAGGTATTTGATAGGTTGGTAGATTCAACAAGAAAGATATGCAAAACAGCAGAATCAGAAGGTGTAATGTTATCCTTGGAGGGTGGTTATGTATCACCTATTTATTCAGCCAAGCGCACTAAAGATTTCATTGATTCCGTAGGCTCAAAATCTTTAGGATTCAACCAAGATCCAGTAAATTTTATTAGTTCATTAGAAGAGGCATACAATACTAAAGAATTCTTGGAAGAATTCTTTACTTTACTGAAAGACCATACCTTAGGTGCTCACCTAAAAGATTTTACAGTAGTAGATACTTTACTTCTAAGGTTTGAAGAGGAAGACTTAGGAAAAGGAATGATGGACCAAGTATATTTTTTGAAAAGGATGAATGAAATATGTCCTAATGGGCACATACTTGTAGAACATATTCCTAGAGAAAAGTTTGAAAAAGCGTTTCAAGAAACAATAAAATATTCTCAAGAAGCAGGAGTTAATTGGGATAGTTATAAGGATTAGTTATGAAATTAGATCTTCAAAGAAAGAATATATTAATTACCGGTGCTGCAACTGGCATGGGGAGGGCGACTGCTCTTGAAGTTGCAAAACATGGAGCTTCTGTTGGGATAGCAGACATAAATGGAGAAGGGTTGAAAGAAGTATCTGAAAAATTAAGTGCCTCGGGATGTAACCATAAAAGTATACTTATGGACGTTACTTCAATCGAGGAAGTAGAGAAAAAAATTAACGAGCTTGAAGATTGGTTTGAAGGAGGTATAAACACATTGGTACATTTTGCCGGGGCCTTGGAAGGGTCAGTAGTTGATATAGACGAACTACCTTCTGAAACTTGGAATAGGATAATAAATATAAATTTAAATGGAACTTATAATGTCTCAAGAGTTGTTGCAAAATTTATGAAAACTAGAAATGAAGGAGTAATCCTTTTAACTTCTTCGGGTGCGGGCGTACTTGGTCCTGGATCTTCTCCTCCATATAGTGCAAGCAAAGGTGGGACTCACGGACTTACTTTTAATCTTCAGAATTATCTTGGACCTCAAGGTATAAGGGTTCATGATATTTTGCCAGGTAACATTAAATCGCCTTTAAAAGAAGGACAACTAAGAGAAGCTTTAAAGAATACAGGTGATGAGAAGACCTATGAGGAAAATTATGCTGAATTAGGTGATCCAACAGGTGTAGCAAAAATAGTTGCGTTTATAATAAGTGATGACGCCAGTTACTTAAAAGGAAGTATTGTAACAAGATGAAAACTAAGCCGTTAAATTTAAAGATTATTCAAGAAAATAAACATCACGAATGCAATGGAAAGTGTACCGGAAAAAATGGAAAAGATGGTTACTGCTACCATGATGATGGCACAAAACATAAAGTAGGAATATGTAAAGCCAATCACTCCAAATCTCTAAATGAAAATTGTTGATATAAAAGCGACCAAAGTAGAATACCCTAGAGTGAAACAAAAAACTCCTCCTCGTGAAGCTGACCCTTATGAAGGCAAAATTGCCTCTGGTTCTCCAATGGCTCAAAGCCTAGGAGGTCGATACTTTCATAAAGACAAGTGGGTGCAAGGAGGTCAATCTGGGAATGGGAGAGATGTAGGTTGTATTGTAACTTGTGAAGATGGATCATGGGGATTTGGTTTTTCAGAAAGAGGTAGAATCACGGCCTCTATAATAGAAGATTACATTGCCCCCAACTTGATAGGAAGAGATATTTTTGAGTCAGAAAAACTCTACGACATGATGAACAGAATTATGGCTCCTGTAGGTGCTAACTCTTTTGCATCAAGAGCAATAAGTGCAGTTGATTTGGCTATATGGGATCTTAAAGGAAAACTACTAGAGAAACCCGTGTATGAGATAATGGGAGGATCAGTCACAGAGTCTTTACCTCTTTATGCAAGTTCAAACAATACTGAATGGCTTTTGGAACTTGGTTTCAAAAATTTTAAAAAATTTGCTGCTTGGGGACCCAGAGATTCAATTGGAGGCATCAATAAAATTGAAGATGAGATTGCTGAAGCGAGGGAATTAGTCGGCTATGATTCAGAGCTTATGCTAGATTGCTGGTTAAGTATGGATGTAGAAACTGTTGTAAGGATTTCTGAACAACTCAAACCTTACCGCCTTAAATGGATAGAAGATGCGTTACTTTCAGAAAGTATTACTCAATATGAAATTCTTAGAAATCGAATACCTCACCAAACAATTGCTACGGGCGAACACTGGTATACGGTTCACCCGTTCTTTCATGCAGCATCCAAAGGATTAGTTGACATACTTCAGCCTGATATTACTTGGGTCGGAGGTTTGACAGCAGTAATAAGGATTGTACACATTGCAGAGGCTGCAGGAATTGATGTAATTCTTCATGGTGGAGGTGGATCGGTTTTTGGCCAGCATGCATCATACGGATTAACTGGAATCCCAATGATAGAGTGTTCAGGGCCAGTAATAACTGCAATAGGAGTTCCACTACATGAAAAAGATAGGTTTCCGGGCACTCCAGTTCCTGACAATGGAAAATTGATACCTTCAGATGCCCCAGGCTTTGGATTCGAGATTAAGAGAGAATGGTTTCCTGATTTTTTCAGTTAATTACTTTTATATGCCTGTAAGGAATTTCTATTTTCTGCTTATCAAACTCAGATTTTATTTCTCTTAATAAATGAGTTCTGACTTCCCATTGTTTTCCAGGTTGGGTAACCCCTATAACTCTTATATTAACTCCAGAATCTGAAAATGATCTGACCACGAATACCTTAGGCACTTCCTTGATAAATCCTGAAATTTTGGGGGTCTGCATTAGTTTTTCACCAACTCCATCTATAACAGCGATGACTCTATCTAAATCGTCTTCAAATTTTATTGTCATCTCTACGTTAACTCTGGACCACTGACTAGTGTAGTTTGTAATGATATCGGCAGAGCCATTTGGAATAACAACAAGTGCACCATCCAAATCTCTGAGTAAAATTCTCCTTAAGTTAAGATCTTCCACCAATCCTCTCCGATTATTCACATTTACAATGTCACCTTTTCTTAGTTGGTTTTCGGCAATTATCAACATACCTTGAATCACGTCTTTAACAAGACTTTGAGAACCCAAACCAACAGCAATACCAATAATTGACACACCTGCAACTAAAGAAGTTATTGGAACGCCCAAAATAGAAAGAATAGTAAGAAGGGCGATTAGAACAACAAAAATTCTGAGGAAACTTCTTATTACTATTGCAAATGTCTCGATACGCTTTTCATTTTCTGTTCCAAGGTCTTCAGATCTCGAATTTGAATTTAGATAAAGTTTAATAAGATTTGGCATTATAGTGCCTGCAACTCTTAAAGAAATGTAAGCGAGTATTATTACAATAGCTATAGGAATTCCATTAGATACTATAAGTTTATAAGAAGCTCCTATTGCCCAATCTAATCCTTCTTCACTATCTTTGATATTGAATATAGATAAAATGCCAAAAACACTCGGTATGCCTGCAACAACTACTGCTACAAGAATAACGAAGATATTCTTTATCTTAGTGACTAGCGTACGAGAATTATGATCAGATATTTTCTCAGGGTCAACTCCCAAAAGTTTTAATACTTTAAATAAAAGTATAGAAAGAACCCAAACGCCGACTATGCCTGCAACTGCGATAACAGCTACCCAAAGGCCTTTTTCTAAAAACCAAGTATTAAACGAATTTTCCATAAGCCTTCTTACATTTTGCACTTTTCCCAAATCTTATTTTAGGAAACGATGTAAAATGACTCTATGTTTTTTTTGCAAAAAAATATAAAAGGGCTTTCTCTATGCCTTTTTTTAACCTTTATATCTTTTGGAATTCAGGGACTTGAATCATACGTATTAAATATGTCTAAACCTATAATTGACGTCCTAATTATTGCTTTATTGGCAGGCATACTTGTGAACAATATTAGATTTCCAATGCCCCGAATATTCTCCAAGACTGACGACGCACCAAAATTCGTATCGAAACAGTTACTTGAATTCGCGGTAATACTGCTGGGATTTAATGTTAATTTCTCCATCATGAAGGAGAGCGGCATCCCTCTAATGATACTGTCTGTATTATCAGTATTGATATGCCTTCCAATTGTATTTCTAATATGTAAAAAATTATTCAAGCTCGATAAAAATATTTCACTTTTGGTTGCTGCTGGTAATGCCATTTGCGGCAACTCAGCTGTTGCTGCAATAGCATCAGTTATTAAAGCAAGACCAAGCCACGTAGCAATCGCTATCAGTTTTAGTGCAGTTATTGGATTAGCTCAAGTTATACTTCTGCCATTAATCTCTATCGCAGGATTAATAAATGACTTTCAGTACGGGATACTTGTCGGACTATCAGTTTATGCAGTTCCACAAGTAGTGGCAGCATCGTTCGTAATAAGTCCAGAGGCTGGTTTAATTGCTACACAAGTAAAATTATTGAGAGTCTTAATGTTAGGTCCCGTAATTTTCGGAGTTACATTACTTACAAGAAACAAGAAAAATGAAAAAAAATCAATATTGCAGAATATATTCACTTACATCCCTTGGTTTGTTGCTGGCTTTATCGTCGCATCAATTATCGGTTCTCCTAATTTAATACCAAAGGATATTTTGTCATACGTTAACCAAATCAGTAAATTTTTCTTTGCGGTAGCAATGACAGGAATAGGACTTTCCGTAAGCTTAAAAGATTTAAAAAATTCAGCTAGGGAAGTAGCTGTATCTGTTATTGCAGCCACAACGTTAATGATAATAATTGCAGTCTCAGGAATTTACTTATTGGACTTAAAATAAGCCTCTACTTTAACAAGTTGTGTACTTTTAACCCTATTTCAGTTGGAGAATCAGCTATAGTAACACCAGCATTTTTAAGTGCTTCGATTTTTTCAGATGCTAGTGCTGATTTGCCTGTGACAATAGCTCCTGCATGACCCATTCTCTTGCCTTGAGGAGCCGTTTGTCCAACAATACAAGCTACAACCGGCTTAGATATCTCATCTTTTATTTTATTGGCGGCTATTTGCTCATTTGTTCCACCTATCTCACCAATCATTACAATAGCTCTTGTATTCTTATCCTTTTCAAACATCTCTAGAACATCCACGAAAGTTGTGCCGTGAATGGGATCACCACCTATTCCAACGCAAGCACTCTGTCCAATTCCTAGCTTTGTCAATTGGACGATTGCTTCATAAGTTAAAGTACCACTTCTTGACACTACGCCAACTTCTCCAGAGGAAACAATGTCATTTGGGATTATCCCTACCTTCACATTTTTTTCAGGAATAATGTAGCCCGGACAATTTGGCCCAATTAATCTTGTTTTCTTATCTTTTAAATACTGGTTGACTTTTATCATGTCTGAGACAGGTATGCCCTCCGTAATACAAACGACTGTACGAATATCTGAATCGATCTGTTCTACTATAGCGTCTAGTGCAAATGGAGCTGGAACAAATATCAATCCAATATCTGGGGATGTTGCCTTTACTGCTTCTTCTACACTTCCAAAAATTGGCACACCTTCTCCAAAAGTCTTCCCAGCTCGTGTTGGATGTACTCCAGACACAACTTGAGTTCCAAATTGAATACATTTTTCGGTCTGGAAACTCCCATCTCTCCCCAGTCCTTGAATCAAGACTTTATTTGAATCATTATTGAGTATGCTCATTTAGTTACCTAATTTCTGTTGTATCTTATTTGCGGCATCAGGGAGGTCGCGAGCAAAAGTAATGTCTAAATCTGAATTTTGAAGTATAGTTTTAGCTTCGTCTGAATTAGTGCCTCTCAAAACCACAATCATCGGAGTTTTTTTTCTTGTTTCTTTATGCCCATCTACAATGCCTTTTGCAGCGACATCGCATCTAAGGATACCTCCAAACAAATTTACCAAAATTAATCGAACATCTTTGTCAGAACAAATTATCCGATAAGCCTCTTTGATTTTATCTTCAGAAGCACTTCCTCCCACGTCTAAGAAATTCGCAGGCGCCATGCCGGCTTTCATTGTGATATCCATAGTAGCCATTGCAAGCCCTGCTCCATTAACCATGCATCCTATTTGTCCTTCAAACAACTTTATGTATGAAAGATCATTTTTTAGAGCATTGAGTTCAGTTTCATTCATTTGACTTTCATCAAAAAGTTTTGCCAAATCTTTATGTCTAAACATAGAGTCATCTTCGATGGTAATCTTGGCGTCTAGTGCTACAATGCTTTCTTTCTCCACTACTGCTAATGGATTTATTTCAACCAAAGAACAATCAAGAGAATCAAATATTGAATAGGCCTTGAATATTGTTGAAGATAATTGTTCATCAAGTTTTTTCCCCATGTTTAGCATAGAACATAATTTGCGAACTTTATAAGGGGAAAGTCCAATCAATGGATCTACAAAGAGCTTAATAATCTTTTTAGGAAATTTTTCTGCAACTTCTTCAATATTCATACCACCTTCTGTCGACAGTATTACCACAGGGCACTTCATTTCAAAATCCATTGTAATCGCTAAATATAATTCATTAGTAACATTCAAAGCTTCTTCAATATAAATTTTATTTATAGGAAACTCGCCACCCGCTGACTGGAAAGTATTAAGATTAGATCCAAGCATTTGACTTCCTGCATCTTCGGCTTCTTGCGGGCTAGTTACCAACTTGATTCCACCTGCCTTGCCCCTACCGCCTGCATGGATCTGAGCCTTAATCACACACTTTTTTGCTAATAACTCGAAATATTCTTTACATTCAACAGATGAAACTGCCACGCGACCCTCTGGAACAACAATTTCAAATTTTTTAAAAATATCTTTTGCTTGATATTCATGCAATTGCACTTTTGTGTTCCTCCTTTGATCTATTCGATACAAAAATATTTAAAAAACAGAAACAAGTAAACCAATAATAAGTAATGCATACAATCCTGCCACTACATCATCCATCACAATTCCTGTAGCTCCGTTTAACTTCTCTATTCTACTTATGCCCAGTAACTTTGTAATATCAAAAAATCTAAATAATATAAATGCTATTAGTACCCACACTAAGCCTGAAGGCCCAGAAGGTACTAATATAAGAGATATCCACATGCCTAAAAATTCATCTATAACAACATAACCAGGATCTGCATCATCAAATTTTATGTTAGTAGAAATAAATGCAACAACTAAAATCAAGAGTGCGATTAAAATTCTTACTAAAATAGAAATTTGATCACCTAGCAAGCCTATTATCAAGCACGGAACAATACTACAAACAGTTCCTGATCCAATTGGCACATAGCCAATTCCAAAAACAGAATAGATCAACTTCAATGCCTTATCTAGAGCAAAAAGTTCTTTGAAAGAATTCAAAATATACTCTGCCTAATTGAGGAAATCTTGAGCCCAAGTCAAGCCTGATTCTGTGTCACTGATTGGGATATATTCACATCCTATCCACCCACTATAATTCATAGAGTCTATCCTTCTAAATATCTCTGGGTAATTCAATTCACCCGTTCCTGGTTCGTGTCTACCAGGATTATCTGCCAATTGCATGTGTCCTATAACGTCTAAATTATTCGCAATTGTATTAATAATATTACCCTCCATGATTTGCATATGATATATGTCATACTGGAGCTTCAAGTTTGGATTATTAACTTCATTTATGATACTCAAAGCTTCGTCAGTATTACACAGCCAATAACCTGGTATATCGGATGTATTTATAGGTTCAACTAATAAAGAAACCCCTGCTTTTGCAGTATGTTCTGCAGCATAAATCAAATTTTCAATCAAGATAGATCGAGCTTGAGAATCTGAAACTCCTTGTCTTAATTTTCCGACAAGGCAAGTTAAATGATCTGGCTTTATCACTGAAGCATATTCAATAGCTAAATGAACTCCATCTTCAAATTCTTTTTTCCTTTCGGGGTCAACAGCAATCCCTCTATCACCAGAGTTCCAATCTCCTGCTGGCAAATCAAACAATATCTGTTTTAGATTGTTTTCATTCAGTTCATTTAGTATGTTATCTTTAGAGAAATCGTAGGGGAATAAATATTCAACTGCTTTAAAATTTTGACTGGAAGCTTTACTAAAGCGATACAAAAAATCTACCTCATTAAACATCATAGAAAGATTGGCTGCTAAATTAATCATAACTAAAAACCTCCAAAATAATTATTAATTCAAAATGATAGCAATCTCTATCATTACCACCAAATTTTTGCCTCGCCCATTTCTTTTATCTCTTTATAATCCTTTTCCCACAATCCACTTGAAAGATATCTTTCTCCTGAATCAGCAATAATGATCACGATTTTTCCTTTGTCCATTTTCTTGGCCACCTTAATAGCAGCAGATGTAACAGCTCCACTCGAAACTCCAGCAAATACTCCGCATTTCTCCAATAACATTCTAGTCCAATAAAATGACTCTTCTTCTCCTACCAATATTCTTGAATCCAATTTATTCAAATCTAGGATAGGAGGTATAAATCCATGCTCTACACTTCTAAGTGCAGGTACAACTTCATCAGGATGAGGAGCCGCAGCTACAACTTTAATCTTAGTATTATATTCCTTTAATGCTTTTCCGACTCCCATTAATGTCCCTCCAGTTCCAAGTCCTGAAACAAATACATCTAAATCAGGGACTTGGTTAATTATTTCTGGACCTGTAGTTTCGAAATGCGACCTAGGGTTAGCTTCGTTACCGTACTGAAAAGGCATATAATAATTATCGTTNTCCTTNGAAAGTTTTTGAGCCAATCTTATAGCTCCATTAGTACCATTCTCACCTTTAGAATAAATAATTTCTGCCCCCAGAGAAAGTAGCATGGATTTGCGTTCGTTACTAACATTGTCAGGCATCACAACTTTAAGACGATAGCCTTTCACTTTTGATATCATAGCCAATGCTATACCTGTATTGCCACTGGTAGGTTCAATAATAGTTACTCCTTGTCTTAATTTACCTTCAGATTCGGCAGTTTCAACTAGATATTTTGCGACTCTATCTTTAATACTACCTACAGGATTTTCACTTTCCAATTTAGCGAAAATTTTGACGCTTTTTTTGGGGCTCAGTTCGCTAACATCCACCATCGGAGTATTTCCTATAGTATCCAAAATGTTCTTACTAACTTGCACTATTTTAACTTTCTACTGCTGGCACTCCACAAAATAACTCATAGTCAATTAAGTCAGTCACTGATGGGGAGTTCCCACAAAGAGCACACTCATCGTTTTGTTTTATATTTACCGTTCTAAATTCCATGCTCAGAGCATCAATTAAGATCATTCTACCTTCTAGGAGGTCACCTTGACCTAGTAAATATTTAATTGTTTCTATAGCCTGTATGCTCCCTACTAACCCCGGCAAAGCGCCAATAACTCCTGCTTCAGAACAACTAGGGACAGANCCAGGTGGNGGNGGATCTGGAAAGATACACCTATAACAATTGCTCCCTGGAACATAAGTCGTCACTTGGCCATCAAAAGATAAAATACTGCCATCAACCAAAGCTTTCTTAGAAAAAAAAGTAGCATCACATATCAAATAACGTGTTGGAAAATTATCAGCCCCATTTATAACCACATCATATTTTTCTATAATTCTCATAGCATTAGACGAATTTATTGGTTCTTCGTATACCTCTACATCTACGTCAGGATTGTAGGCCTTTATAGTTTCTTTAGCAGATATGACTTTCCTTTTTCCTACATCCTCATCTCGATGTAACACTTGTCTTTGCAAATTACTTCTTTCAACCACATCAAAATCAACAATTCCTATGCGGCCGACTCCTGCTAGTGCTAAATAAAGGGCAGCTGGAGATCCAAGACCTCCAGCTCCAACAATTAAAACGCTAGAGTTTAATATTTTTCTCTGTCCCTCAGAACCAACTTGCGGCATTATGATGTGCCTACTATATCTATCTACTTGATCTGGATTCAATTTNTCGACTTTCATGATTTAGTGCCTTTTTAAAAAACCCCGAAAAATTCGGGGCTCTAACTTTATTTTTTTGGTTGTTTTAGATTCGAGTCGATACCCCATTGTCATATTGACAACAGCAACAGTCTTGTATCAAATCGAATATCATTTCAAAGGGAATTATAGTGGAGAAAAAAAAAATTTCAATTTCTATTGAATTTACCAGTAGTACCTATATATGTTCNCTCTTTATCAGCCAAATCCTTAATTGTGATAGATTCAAGCTTAGAAACTAACACTTTTTCAATATCATCCCACATATCTTGCTGAGAGCAAGAGCCTGAAATCTTACACAACTCAGGATTATCAATACAAGAAACAGTAGACATAGTTTTTTCAAGGCTATCCATAACGTCAGCTATCGATATTTCTGAGGGATCTTTATCAAGATAGTAACCACCTTTGGGTCCCCTTATACTTTTTAATAATTTTTTTTCCTGAAGTTGATTTGATATTTGGAACATAAAATTCTCGGGTATATGCCTTATCCTTGCAATATCAGAACCTTTTTCCACTGATTTTCGGGGAATTGAAGCAAGATGAACTAAGATTCTTACTCCATAATCGATTTTCATTGGAACTAACATATTCACCTACCTAGTTGGACATGTTATCACGTTGGATTGGCTTAATCATCTATCTTTGTTAATATACGTCAGGTTTGAAAAGATATATATAAATTAAGTGAATCAGATTACCTTACATACAAGAAAACGTACTCAAAAAGGGAAGAAAGTTAGAAGTTTGAGGAAAGATGGTATTTTACCATTACACGTATACGGTCTTAAAATAGAATCTCTTTCCTTACAGTCTGAAACATTAACGGTTCTGAAGGTTCTTCAAAGTGCAGGAAAGACAAATCCTGTAAAAATAGTGATTGAAGATGGAGATGAACATGTTACTTTAGTTAGAAATGTTGACCAACATCCTGCGACTGGGGAGTTGCAACATGTTGATTTCTTGAAAGTTGATGAAAATAAAGCAATTGAAGTAGAAGTTCCTGTAGTACTTGTGGGAGAAGCGCCAGGAGTAAGAGGTGGAGCNGGTACAGTTACACAAGCGATTTATTCTTTATCTGTACTATCTAAACCTTTTAATGTTCCTAATCAAATCGAAGCAGATGTTTCTGTTTTAGTGGATCTAGAGATTTCGATTAAACGTGGAGAGTTGCAACTACCAGATGAGGTTGAACTTGTTGGTGATCCTGAAATACCAGTTGCTTGGATACAGCCTCCAAGAGTGCAAGAAGAAATAGAAGAGGAGACTCCAGAAGGTGAAGAAGGCGAGACTCCAGAAGGTGAAGAAGGCGAGACTCCAGAAGGTGAAGAAGGCGAGACTCCAGAAGGTGACTAACTTTTTACTTCTTGACTAGGCAAATAATTTATCTTAAATTTCAAATTAGTAATTAACAACTTAAATTAAGAGTTTTAAAAAATAAATACTCAGGAGGAAAATGAGTACAANAACACTCGTTGTTCTTTCTGTGCTTATAACTGGATTAATTTCTGGCCTTATTGGATTCGGGATAAAATTCTTTTTAGATCAAAAAACTTACAATGCGTCGAAAGATGCTTTAAGTCAACAGATAAACATGGCTCAAGAAAGAAGCCAAGAGATCTTATTAGAAGCTAAAGAAAAATCCNTAAAAATCAGGCTAGAGTCTGAAAAAGAAATAAATGAAAATAAAAGAAAAATACAAGAGAAACAATCGGAAGTCGGTTCTCTAACTCAAGAAGCTAAACGAAAGTTGGGCGAATTGGATATAGAGTTATCCAAAATTACAGAGCAAAAAAAGTTTGTCGACCAACAAAAAAAAGAGCTTATAGATTCAAGGGAAATCTATACTAAAAAGATAGAAAAGGCTTCAGAAATTTCTTATGAAGATGCTAAAGAAATCCTGCTTAAGGAAGCACAAGAAGATATACAACACCAATTAGCAAAAAAATACAGGGACGCTGAAAAAGAATTAGAGAATAGAATTGATAACCATGCTAAAAATGTTATAGCTGGCGCTATACAAAGGTTTGCGTCAGACGTAGTTGCTGAAGAGACTGTCCAATCATTATCTATACCCAATGAAGATATGAAAGGGAGATTAATCGGCAGGGATGGCAGAAATATAAAAGCTATAGAAAGAGCAACTGGAGTAGATTTAATAGTAGATGAAGCTCCCGAGTCTGTGACTGTTTCTTGTTTTGATCCTATAAGAAGACAAGTAGCAATTACAGCTCTACAAGAACTAATTAAAGATGGACGTATTCAACCAGCCAGAATCGAATTTGTAGTAGCGAAATGTCAGCGAGATATAGAGAAAACAATTAGTAAAGCTGGAAATGATGCTACTTTTGATGCTGCCATAAAGGGGCTGAATCCAGATCTAATACAAATAGTAGGTAGACTCAAATACAGGCATAGCTATGGAGAAAATGTTCTGCAACATTCAGTTGAAGTGGCAAATCTTGGGGCTCTGATGGCTAGTGAAATTGGTGCAGACGAAAAAATATGTAGAACAGGAGGCTTTCTTCACGACATAGGTAAAGCAATGACACATGAGATTGATGGACCTCACGCTGAAATTGGTGCAGACCTTACTCTAAAATATAAAATAGACCCGAGAATAGTTACAACCATACGAGAACATCACGACTCAGAGTTTACATCTGTAGAATCTTTTATAGTTTCAGCAGCTGACGCGTTAAGTGCGTCAAGGCCTGGAGCTCGGAGGGATTCTGCTGAGGCATATGTGAAAAGATTAAAAGAAATTGAAGAAATTGCTCTGAGTTTCAATGGAGTAGAAAAATGCTTCGCAATAGAAGCAGGNAGAGAGTTGAGAGTTATGGTTGANCCTGTATCCATTGATGACGATGAAGCTAATCTTATTGCAAAAAATATTGTTGAAAAAATCGAAAGTTCTTTAAATTATCCTGGGCAAATTAAAGTAATTGTGATCAGNGAATCCAGATCAATNGAGGTAGCCCAATAACTTTGGGGATTTCAGATCTACATATACATACCTATTTTTCTGATGGGCATTGGTCCCCTCAAAAAATAGTTGAAGAGTGTGTTGCAAAAAAAATTAAATATTTTGCGATAACTGACCACGATAACCTGAGTGGATATAGGAAAGCAAGAGATTATATAGACATACAAAATATTAAAACAATAAAAATAATTCCCGGGATTGAAATATCCAGTTCATTCAGGGGTTCAAAAATTCACTTACTTACTTACTTTATTAATCCGGACGATCCAGATCTAAACGAATATTTGAAAATCCTGCAAGTNGGGAGAACTGATTTTGCAAAATTCGCGTTAAATAAATTGAAAGAAAAGGGCATACAAATTGAATGGGGGGATTTAATTAAAAATTCCAAAGGGTCAGTTGGNAGACTGCATATAGCAAGGTGTCTGGTTGAAAATAAAATAGTAAAAAATACAAATGAGGCATTTGAAACCTACCTNCACGGCATAAAAAATGAGTATGAAAAGGATTTCGAAATAGACTCACTTAAGATTTTAGAAGTAGTAAAAAATGCAGGAGGTGTGTGCTCAATAGCTCATCCTCACACTGTAAAAAANTTTGAATCAATAATTACAGACTTGTCAAAAAGTGGATTAGTAGGAATTGAGATTGTCGAAGGTAAAGAATTAAAAAATATTGACCAGATAATGTCAGAATTAAAACTTATAAAAACTGCCGGGAGTGACTTTCACAGCCAAGGCAGAAAATCTTTTTTAGGCAAATATTCTTTAAATGAAACAGAATTCGAAATACTTTATGAAACTGCTAACAAAAAACTAAAAGGTAACATCGGTTGGAATATCTAATTTATTTATTTCTTATATTTTTGTTTTGCAGTTTTAATTTTACTGACTTTTACCTCAAAAAAGTTAGCAAGAATGGACAAAAAACTTGGAGTTCCCATATCGGCTCTTCATATGTATGGAAAAATCATTCCAAATTAGCGAGTTTGATAATTTTTTGTGGTGATAGCATTTTAAAAGGATTTTTTCCAATATTTGTCGCGAAGCAAATCATGGACTTCGATGCAGTGATTCCTGCGAGTGTATTTACAAACAATGAAATGTACCTTATACCAATCGTCCTAATTCAGATTATTGCCAATAATTGGTCCATCTTTCTCAAGTTTAAAGGTGGCAGGGGCATGGCAGTAATTATTGGAATAATACTTGGATTAAACCCTTTTCCTCTTGCAATATGTTTATATGTCATATATATCATTGCTTGGACAAAAATTAGAGATGGAGGTCCAAGCTGGATTATAGCTTTATTTGCGACAACTTTGATATCGATACCAATTTCTAACGTCATCTCGATTTGTCTATTAGCATGTATTCTACTCACTCTACTGAAACGTATTTTGGGTAATTCTATTACGAAAAAATATACAATAATAAAAAATAGATTAATCTTTGATAGGGACTATTAATTTTGACATCAAATGAACAAATGATATGTAGTTGTGGTAGCAAAATTTCTACAAGCTTAAAGTGTGGAGGATATCAGTGTGATAATTTTATTTGTCCAAGCTGCATGATTCAAACAACGACAGTGCCTAAATGCAAAAAATGTGCAAAATTACAAGTTAACCCTGCCTTTAACCCCACCATTAAAGACTTAGTACTTAGTTTTGTTTCATGTACAGTATTCGCGATAGCTTGTGCCATAGGAGTTCGATTTACTGAAATGGCTATTTTGAGCTTTATTCCANGCTCAATATCACCGTATTTTTTTCTTTTAAGTACACCTTTATTAGGATGGTTAATAGGCCTGATAATTGAGAGAACTTCAAAATATAAGAAAAACTTAAACTTGCAACTAATTGCTGGATTCAGTGTGTTTTGTGCTCANTTAATTATTTGGAATGGATTTCAGATCTGGTGGATNCCTTTGTTAAGTTTAGNTATAGGTATTTATCTTTCAATTATTAGAGTAAGACCTTAAAGAACACAGTAGTTTAAAATAGCGATAATAATTATCCCGTCGACGATGGCTACAAAGATAATTAACGAAGTCGATATATTTTTCATACCTAACAGTTTGAAGNTAAAGTATAAATTGTAAAGACGTACATCAGTTTTGAAGTGCAATCATGAAAAAAAAATGGACATTAGAACAAATGCCTTCCTTGAAAGGCAGAACCATAATCGTCACTGGCTCAAACAGTGGG
Organism: Dehalococcoidia bacterium; assembly: GCA_002700125.1. Lineage (GTDB taxonomy): Bacteria > Chloroflexota > Dehalococcoidia > Lucifugimonadales > Lucifugimonadaceae. The sequence continues at coordinate 51,710 of PACM01000012.1, read as the reverse complement.
ATAGGATTTGAAACTGCAAAAGTATTAGCCTCTAAAGGGGCTCAAGTAATTCTTGCTTGCAGAAATCACCAAAAAGGGATAGAAGCAAAAAAAAGAATCATAGGTTTGGTGGAATATATTAATTTGGATCTAACGAATTTTAATAATATAAAAAAATTTTGCCAANCAATTCATCAAAAATATGAAAAGGTAGACATACTGGTTAATAATGCAGGTGTAATGTTCCCTCCCTTCACAAAAACAAAAGAGAATTTAGAGCTTACTTTTGCAACTAACTATATAGGGTATTACTTTTTATCCTTACAACTATTGCCAATGATGAAAGAAGTCCANGAGTCTAGGATAGTAAATGTTTCAAGTATTGCTCAATATAGGATTAATGATATCAATTGGGAAAGCCTTAATTCTAAAAAACTTTACAGAAAGCAAGAAATTTANGCTTTAAGTAATCTGTTTAGAATAATGTTTACTCTCGATCTAGAAGCCAAGTTGCGAGAGAAGAAATTAAAAACAGTGGCTATATCGTGCCATCCTGGAGTTGCCTTAACGAATTTGACACGCCATCTCCCTAAGTTTATTGTGAATTCATCACTTACAAAAATAGTTTTCAATCTATTCTTCCAGTCACCATATGAAGCAGCAAAACCTCTCCTAATGGCGTGTACTGAAAAAAATATTCAAGGAGGAGATTTTATTGGCTTAGATACCAGAAACCAATTTAAAGGAAATCCTACAGTTGTTGATCCAAACCCTCTGGTGTTTAATGAAAAATTACGAAAAATTCTTTGGAAAAAGGCAGTAGANATTACTGGAATAGACTTCTAAAAATTTTAATCTTTGAACCTAAAGTATTGACACACACAATAATTCTATGATAGAATACCTTCAACGTTCGATAAATTTTTCGAACTTTTTTTTTGCTCAAAATATAAAAAATTTTTCCAATATCCTTATATGCTCTATCATTGTGTTTATTTCTAAGGAGTATTATGGGTAGTTTTGATTATTATTGTTACATAGGCACATATACAGCAGGAGGGGTAGTAAATTCATCCAAAAAAAGTGATGGTATATACGTACTTGGTTACGACTCTACAACAGGAAATTTAACTAGGATCAGTTCAGCTTTTGAAAAGGACAATCCATCGTTTCTATCTATCTCACCTAACGGTAATTTTTTATATTCTGTAGGAGAAATCGATGATTCGCGAGGAGGGGCATTATCAGCATATGAAATAAATCATTCCACTGGTGGCCTTAAAATATTAAACACTATTTCATCGGGATCTAAAGGACCGTGTCATTTATCAACGGACAAGACTGGGACATCTCTACTTGCTGCGAATTATGCAGGAGGAGCCTCTACAATAACTTCCATAAATGAAGACGGCAGTCTAAGCGATAACATACAAGTAATACAACATGAAGGCTCCAGCGTTAATCCAGAAAGGCAAATGGAGCCNCATGCTCACTCAATAAATGTCACCCCTAATAATAAATTCGCCTTAGTGCCTGATCTAGGTACAGATAAAATAATGATCTACTCAATAGATCAAGTTAACAGTAGATTGACACCGAATAATCCGAGCTTTGCAAAAGTAGATCCGGGAATGGGGCCAAGGCACCTTGAGTTTCATCCCAACGGCAATGTTGTATACGTAATTAATGAGATAGGTGCCACGATAACATCATTTGACATAGACAATCATTCTGGAGAAATGAGTTCTATAGAAACAATATCTACACTTCCAGACGGCTATCATCAAAAAAGTTGTGCAGACATTCATATTTCTAGAGACGGAAAATTCTTATATGGCTCCAATCGAGGACACAACAGCCTAGCGATCTTTTCAGTTTCAGGCGATGGGAGAAAATTATCCAAATTAGGGTATGAATCTACAATTGGAGAAACTCCCAGAAACTTTTCATTAGACCCTGAAGGTAACTTTCTATTAGCTGCCAACCAAGATACTAGTAATATATACACTTTCAAGGTGAACAGAGAAGATGGGACATTAGATCAAACGGGTGATAAAATCGAAATACCATATCCAGTTTGTATAAAATTCTTAAAGAGGTAAATGGAATAATGAAACAGTTAAATTCTTTTCAAAAATCATTCAGATATTTAATGATTCTATTACTTTTGTTTGTTGCATTGGGATGCAATGTCTCTAAAACAGATGAAGAAGGTAACGAATTATCAAAGGAACAACTAGAAGCAACGTCGAAAGCAAAAGAGAAAGAAAGACTTGAGACTGAAGTGGACACTGAGGCTTTAAAAGAAAATGAGAGTACACTACTTCGAAATCCTGAACTGGAAACATTAGGATCTTTCTCTGGAGAAACATTGAGAACCGTGATGAGGTCTTTGCAACACACCTATTGGGTTATGGCAGAAGCTAAAGAAATGAAGAGTTATTTAGATAAGGCAAATGTCCAATTAGTCGGTGACGTAATAGTACCTGGTAATGAAAAAAAGGCTGAGTTTTTAGACTATGGTGTAATAATGAGCGGAGGACAAGCATATGTAGTAACTGAGATGGATAGGGTAATTGTCACTTTTCGAGACACTGGAAGCGATAAGAGTTGGGAAAGAATTTTAAACATGCTGACTGATGCAAGGGCAACTCTGAAGGAGTTGTCATTTTTGGACGATCCTAAGTTATCAAAAATTTCTGCACATGAAGGATTTGTAAGTGAATACATATTGTTTAGAGAAAAGGTTTTAGAATATGTTAAAGAACATCCAGATAAGGAAATATTCATTGCAGGCCATAGCCTTGGCGGTGCCTTGGCCACTTTAGCCAGTTTTGATATTGCTTCGACATTAGGCAGGCCTGTCAATACAGTTACATTCGGAGGACCAAGAGTAGGCCTCAAAGAATTCAGAACGGAATTCGAAAAACTGCCTATAACTATGTATAGAGTTGTAGTTGAGAATGATCCTGTTGCAAGAGTACCAGGCATGTTAATTCCTTATGAACACGTCGGAAGCCTAATTCAAATAAAAGAAACGGGTGATATATATACCCCTGAAGACATAAATACGGCTATATTGTTTACTGAGAGGGACTTCACCGATCACTTCAAATCATCATACTATTTTGGAGTAGTCGGCCTATTCACAAATTGTCAAAACAGTAATTATAAAAAATGTTCAGACAAAAACACTAAGGAATTAGCAATAGCTGAAAGAGAATCTCAAGAACAATTTTGGAAGAAAATACCTTTAGATAAAGTTAATTTTCCAGTTGATAAATTACCTATAGAAAAGATCCCAGTAACTAAGATGCTAGACCTAAAGAAGCGCTTGGATAGCTTGACAGGAAAGGTATCTGTACTGAAACCTTGGGAGCAAATTCCCTGGGAAGAAGTTCCAGAGAATTTGAATGCAGTAATGCCTGAAGAAAAAATTCCTTGGTAAAGAGGTATTGCATATCTAAATTTATGATTAACCTCTAACTGAATATCCTCCATCCACAGCAACAGAAGCTCCTGTAACATAATTGGATGATTCAGATGCTAGAAATATTGCTGTACCAGCTAAATCTTCAGGCACACCCCATCTCTCCGATGGGATTCTTGAAGTCACTAAAGCTGCCTCTTCAGGAAAGTTAGATCTAAATCCGTCTGTTAAGTTTGTAGTTATGTAACCAGGCAATATTGCATTGACTTGAATGCCGTATTTAGCCCAAGCAACTGCACAACTTTTAGTATATTGGACAACGCCACCTTTGCTGGCAGCATATACAGCAGCATGAGAAGCGCCGAATATTGAAAGCATTGAGCCAATGTTAACAATCTTGCCGGACTTATTCTTTTTCATTTGATCAATTAATAATGAGGAAAAATAATGCATGCTTGCAAGATTAGTATCCATAACAGTCCTCCAATCTTCAGGTGACAATTCTTGAGGTTCTTTCTTCCTAATTCCTATTCCAGCATTATTCACTAAAATATTAACGTCGCCGAATTTATCATTTATTGAGCTTACACATTTTTCAACAGATTTATAATCTGCCACATCACAGTAGAAACTCTCTGCACTTCCACCTGTGCTCAAAATTTCTTCTTTTACCCCCTTACTTTTTTCTTGATTCCTTCCAACAATCGCTACTTTTGATCCTGAATTTGCATATCCAATTGCAATTCCTCTTCCTATTCCTCCGTTTCCACCTGTAATCAATGACACTTTATCTTTTAAACTAAACACATTATTCTCCTTATAATTCACCTTAATTAGAAATTTAAATAAAGGATATTTAAACAATGCTCTCAAGGCAATCTTTAGAAGGAATAAAAGTCATCGATTGCAGTCAAATTCTTGCGGGTCCCTTTTGTTCAATGCTACTTGCAGACCATGGCGCTGAAGTCATAAAAGTCGAAAAACCGAACGGTGGAGACGATGTGAGAACATGGGGGCCACCTTTTATTGGAAAAGACTCCTCNGCTTTTGTTCAACTCAATAGAAACAAAAGGAGCATATCCTTGGATATAAAAACTAAAAAAGGAAGAGTCATCCTTAATAAGTTGTTAAAAAATTCAGACGTATTCATTGAAAATTCTCGTGTTGGAACAATGCAGAAATTAGGATTTGGTTATGAAGACGTAAAAAAAATTAACAAAAAAATTATATATTGTTCCATTACCGGATTTGGAACAACAGGGCCATATTCCAAAAGAGGAGGGTTCGATCTAATTGCTCAAGGCATGAGTGGGCTTATGAGTATCACAGGCATTGAAGGACTACCTCCTGTAAAAATTGGCGTTCCCATAGCAGACCTTAATACCGGCATGTTTGCAATGCAAGGAATACTTTCAGCTTATATACACAAGCTTAAGCATAATGAAGGGCAATTCCTAGAAGTTTCACTTTTAGAATCTGCATTAGCTTACACTTTGTATGAAAGTGGTATTTTTTTTACGACTGGAGATATACCTAAGCCTACTGGATCTTCACATCGTCTAACTGCACCCTATCAAGCTATTAAAACTAAGGATGGATTCATAAACATTGGAGCAGCAAATCAATCTAATTGGGACAGACTAGTTGAATCAATCGGCCTTGATGAATTAAAACAAGATAACAGATTTGATACTTCTGAAAAAAGACAATTAAATCAGAAAGAGTTAGAAATTATCCTAGAAAAAATATTCNTTACCAAGTCAAGTAAAGAATGGATTGATTATCTTCTAACAAATTCAATACCTNCAGGACCTATCCTAAATATGAAAGAGGTTTGGAACGATCCTCACTTAAAATCTCGCAATATGGATGTTAAATTGGATCATCCAGCACAAAAATCAATTCAAAACATTGGTGTCGCTGTTAAACTGCATTCTACTCCAGGAAAAATAAAGACTCCGGCACCACTCTATGGAGAGCACACCAAGGATATCCTGCTGGAGCTGAATTTTTCTAAATCGGAAATAGAAGACTTGATACAAAATAATATCGCAGGAATGTCCTAAGTCCTAAAGAAATGGTTTACGGGGCCAGTACCTTTGCTAATATCGTATGATGCTTGCAATGCTTTAGTAATGTATTCTTTCCCTTTTCTTACCGCAAATTCCACGTTATCCCCTTTAGCTAAAAAAGCCGTAATGGCAGCGGATAAAGTGCATCCTGTACCATGAGTATTATTCGTNACCACACGTTTTTCTCGTAACTTGGTAATTCCTGAACTAGTGAAAAGTACATCTTCTGAAAATTCTCCCTTGGAGTGACCTCCCTTTATAAGTACTTTTTTTGAACCCATGTCTAATATTTTGTTTCCAGATTCAATTAAAGACTTTTCATTAGTAATTTTTACTCCTGAAATTTTTTCTGCTTCATATATGTTAGGCGTTACAAGGATGGCCATNGGAAAAAGATAGTTAATGTAGGCCTCAATAGCTGAATCTTCAAGCAAGAGATCGCCACTCTCAGCAACCATTACAGGATCAACGACTAAATTTTTATATGTAAAATNTTCAAGAGTTCTTGCTGTAGTATGAATTATTTCAGCATTACCCAGCATTCCAGTTTTTACAGAATCTGTTCCAATATCAGACAACACTGATTTTATTTGTGATTCGACTATTTTCACTGGCAACATTTCAACCTCTTGAACTCCTATAGTATTCTGGGCAGTTATTGCTGTTAAAACGGTAGTGCCGTAAACACCTAAAGATGAAAAAGTTTTTAAGTCAGCTTGAATTCCTGCACCTGCACCTGAGTCAGATCCTGCGATAGTTAGAGCTTTGTTTTTGAAATGATTTATCATGACTATTACACTTAAAAGTAAATTTTAGTTAATATTTCTATATTTCGAAACATAAAGGACACAATATGGTTAATTTAAGACGAAACGTTATAAAGCACAAACTACAGAACAATGAAAAAACATTGAACATTATGGGACTAGCTAACGCTGACCAAATTGATTTGGTTGGTCCTCTCGATTTTGATGGTGTCTGGATAGAAGCAGAACATGGAGGAGTTGATTTTNCTGACATTTCTGACCTNACTAGGGCTTGCGATCTCTGGGGGAAAACCTCAATAACTCGTGTCCACCAGAATGAANCAGGAGTAATTTACCGAACTCTTGATAGAGGAAGTCAGAGTATCTGCGTGCCACACGTAAATACTGCCGAAGAAGCAAAGAACGTAGTCAACGCAGGTAAATTTGCACCAATTGGTAATAGAGGAATGGCTACAAGTAGGCAAGGTTATGGTGTAGAAGATTATTTCTTTAAAGCAAATGATGAATCTATGTTGATCGTATTGATAGAAGACATTGAAGCTGTCAAAAATTTAGATGAAATACTTGAAGTTGAGGGCATAGATGTTTTCTATGTTGCACCGAATGATCTGGCTGCTACTATGGGATTCATAGGGAGAAGTGGAGAGAAAAAAGTTTTGGATACAATAAGTAGTACATTGCAGAGAATAGTTGATTCAGGTAGAACGGCAGGAACTCTTGCTGCTCCACAGAATATTGACCATTACTTAGATATAGGAGTTAATTGTATCTCTATAAATATACAATCTTTTCTTTTCTCTGGAATAGAAAGTGTTGCAAAAAAGATAAGAGGTTGATGAACAAAGTATTTTTCTCCATTATTCTTCTGGCTCTCACAGCAGTTTCGTTAATTGGGTGCAGATCAGGTGGTCAAGTTCCCCAGGATACTGTTATTACCGTAATGACTCCTACTCCTGTTCCAATCGAGTGTAAAAATGAATTTTATCCTCCTGATGCACCTCAATTTGGAGATAATGGAGTTTTGAAATATGTAACCAAACAGGAAAATTTGAAAATGATTGATATAGTAGATGGTATCGGTGATGAAGAAGTCATTATCAATGACAAAGTAGAAGTTCACTATACGGGATGGCTAATAGATGGATGTATCTTTGACAGTACTTACCCGAGAGAGGCTCCTGCCAAGTTCAGAATTGGCAAAGGGCAAGTAATAAAAGGGTGGGATCTAGGGATTCCTGGGATGAAAATAGGCGGAATAAGAAGACTCGAAATAGGATCAGATCTAGCCTATGGAGTGGACGGAATAGATGGGGTCATACCAGAAAATGCTACCCTCGTGTTTGAAGTAAAACTAGTAGACATAATTAGGTTGGTAACAAATGAGTGATCCAAAAGTTAAAAATGTAAAAGTCATATTTACTGAACCAGGCAATATTCGTTTAGTAATAGTGAAAATTGAAACCACTGAACCAGGCTTGCATGGAGTAGGNTGCGCCACTTTTACNCAAAGGCCGACACCTGTAAAAGCTGCAATAGAAGATTATTTGACTCCATTTATCACCGGTAAATCTGTCAAGGACATAGAAGATATATGGGCATCTTCATACGTATCTTCATATTGGCGAAATGGACCTGTTCTTAATAATGCTTTATCTGGCATAGATCAAGCATTGTGGGACATCAAAGGCAAGATGGCAGGTATGCCTGTCTATGACCTATTAGGAGGCAGGTCTAGGGAAGCGGCCCCAGTTTATGTTCACGCATCAGGAGATAACAATGAAGAGGTCGGTAACCAAATGGAGTCTTATATGAAAAAAGGATTCCATCACATTAGAGTCCAGGTGGCTACTCCTGGATATGCTACCTACGGGAACAAAAGTGCAAAGACAGGATCAAAAACAACCAATAATAAAGATGTCACCAAGGGGCCGATACCAGTTACAACTTGGTTAACCGATTATGATGATGATACATTATATGCGCACCCAGGCGGAGTATTTGAACCAGTGCCATATATGACCTCAGCTTTGTCATTATTCGAATATATAAGAAATAGGTTTGGATACGGAGTCGAAATACTACATGATGTTCATGAAAGAATTTCTCCTATACAAGGAGTCTGGTTTGCTAAACAAGTGGAAAAATTTCGATTATTTTTCCTAGAAGATTTATTCAGTCCTGAAGATCAACACTACTTTGAAATGGTAAGACAACAATGCTCTACNCCAATCGCAATGGGAGAATTATATAGCTCNCCTAATGATGTAATACCATTCATAAAAAATAAATTGATTGATTTCATAAGGATACATATTTCAGATATTGGAGGAATAACTCCAGCAAGAAAAATTGCAGCAATGGGAGAATTGCTCGGAATAAAAACNGCCTGGCACGGGCCAGGTGATACGTCTCCTGTAGGACATTCAGCAAATTTAGCTCTAAACTTAAATTGTCAGAACTTCGGAATACAAGAAGCTCATATATTTGANGATAAAACTAGAGAAGTTTTTCCTGGTTGCCCAGAATTGAAAGATGGCATGATGTGGTCAAATGGTAAACCAGGTTTAGGAATAGAAATAAACGAAAAACTCGCAACAAAGTATCCCTTTAAAGAACGAGCATGGGGAGGTGCTTGGGATACTGTAAGACGCGCTGACGGAACTGTCGTAAAACCATAAATGGCACTCGAAGGACAAAAAAAAGTGGAGTCTGATTTTATCCCTTATAATCCTTCTATAATAGAGCCAAAATGGCAGAAAAAATGGGAACAGTCCAGAATCTATGAAATCGATTTTAAAGATAAGAAAAAGGAGAAATTTTTCTCTCTCACCATGTTTCCATATCCATCAGGAGATTTGCACATAGGTCACTGGTATGCTTTTACCCCAGCTGATGCCTATTCTAGATATATGAGAATGCGCGGATTTAACGTACTGCACACTCAAGGTTTTGATGCATTTGGACTGCCTGCCGAAAATGCAGCAATTTCAAGGAATATAAACCCAATGAAATGGACTTTTGAGAATATCGATAATATGAGGAGTCAATTTCTCCTAATGGGAAATTCATACGACTGGAATAGAGAGCTTGTGACGTGTGAGCCTAAATACTACAAGTGGAATCAATTCTTTTTTTTAAAGATGTTAGAAAAAGGTATCGCTTACAGAAAAAATGGAGCGGTCTGGTGGGATCCAGTAGATCAAACAACTCTAGCTAATGAACAAGTTGTAGACGGTAAGTCTGAAAGATCAGGTGCAGAAGTTATTCGAAAAATGATGCCTCAATGGTATTTAAAAATAACAGATTATGCTGAAGAACTTCTTAATATGGATGATTTAGGATGGCCTGAAAAAATAAAACATATGCAGAAGAACTGGATAGGAAAGTCAGAAGGCACAACTGTGGAGTTCACAATTGAGAAGTCAAATGAAACTATATCTACTTTCACTACCAGAGTAGACACTATATTTGGTGTAACTTTTTTGGTACTTGCTCCAGAGCATCCGCTTGTAGACCTTGTCACCACAGAAGAGTTTAGACCGAAGATAGAAAAGTATGTTAAAAATGCTGCGAAATCATCCGAAATAGAAAGAACCTCTACAGAAAGGGAAAAAACTGGAGAATTCACTGGGCAATATGTTAAAAACCCTATGAATGGAGACAAGGTTCCAATATTTGTAGGTGATTATGTATTAAATACTTATGGGACAGGGGCAGTAATGGGAGTTCCGGCCCATGATCAAAGGGACTTTGAATTCGCAAGAAAATATAAATTGAATATAAAATTTGTAATATCTAAGGACAATGACCCAAAAGAAGTCTTGAATAAAGCTTATATTGGAAAAGGAACTCTGGTTAATTCTGATCAATTTGATGGTCTAGAAAATCGTGTCGCAATGGATAGAATAACTGAGTTTATGGAGAGGAAAAAAGTTGGAGTAAAAACTACCACTTATCATCTTAGAGACTGGCTAATATCAAGGCAAAGATACTGGGGCACTCCTATACCAGTCTTGTATGATAAAGAAGATAATATACATCCTGTTCCTCTGGGCGAACTACCAGTAGTATTACCAGAAGCTAAAGAGTTCAAGCCAACAGGTCAATCACCTCTAACGCTTGACGATAGTTTCCTTTGGTATGAACACCCCGAATTAGGAAAGCTAAGAAGAGAAACTGACACGATGGATACCTTTGTCGACTCATCTTGGTACCATTTAAGATTCGCTTCAGATCCTGATGGCATAAATCCTTTTTCAGATAAAGAAATTAGAGAGTGGTTACCTGTTCACCAATACACTGGAGGTGCAGAACATGCAGTAATGCATCTCTTGTATGCTAGATTTTTTAATAAAGTACTCAGAGATTTAGGCTTCATAAATTTTGACGAACCGTATCAAAACTTGTTTAACCAAGGCGTTCTATTGAAAGAGCATCAGAAAATTTCTAAGCGAGCCAACCCCCTAGCGCCAGATCCTTTGGTAAAAGAATATGGAGCAGATGCGGTACGCCTCTACCTAATGTTTCTAGGCCCATGGGATCAAGGAGGAGATTGGAGCGATGATGCATTCAATGGAATCACAAGGTGGTTAAATCGAATTTGGGAACTATGCGTTAGGGACTCTTCTAAACTAAAAAAAAGTGTAGACGATGATCCTAATTTGGAGCGATTAATCAATTACACTACAAAAAAAATACACAGAGACCTAGACAAGTTTAAATTTAACACGTCTATATCCGCTTTGATGGAACTTTCTAATGAGATGAATAAATACTGGGACAATAACATTGGAGAAAAACAATGGAAGAAATGCATAAAGATCCTTATTGTGTTGCTTTCACCGATGGCTCCACATATATCTGAAGAACTTTGGGAGATTAACGGATATAGATTTAGTGTTCACCAAGAGTCGTTTCCTGGTTGGGAGGAATCTTTAATAAAATCAGAAACAAAAACAATCATAGTACAAATTAATGGAAAAATGAGAGCACAGTTTTCAATTGAGGGTGATACTAGCGAAGAAAAAATTATATCTGAAGCTTTGAATTTGAAGAAAGTAAAAGAAAACATTGGCACACAAGAAGTGAAAAGAAGCATATACGTTCAAGATAAGTTAATAAATTTCGTCTTATAGATTTAACCTCCTGCGAAACAATATTTAGAATATAATAGTAATCAGGATTACAAAGTCTAATTTATTGTGAAATCACTACAGAGTAAATTTTTATATCTAGTATCAACTCATTCTATTAAGTTATTTGGCATTTTTTTTATATTAACCTTTTTAATCTGTTTCGCTCCTGCTATTTTTGAAGACCCAGGGGTTGCATCACTAGATCCAAAAAAGGAAGCATACGAAGTCCAGCAGAGAATTAATGAAAAATTTGTTGAGGCAGTGCAATGGGCTTCATTCGTCATAGAAGCAGATGACGGAGACATGATAGACAAGAATAGTCTGAGTGACTTATTAGAGAGACAGAATAAACTTATCGAACTTGATTCAAACCAAGAGTTGACATCCGGAACACTAACCCCAGATTCATTTCTTTGGAAAGGATTAGATGAGACAACAAAAAGATCCTACATTGGTACTCTTTCCATCGCCAACGTAGTTGATGGCTTTTTAAGGCTCGATCCAAAATTTCCAAATGGCATTTATGACGCAACTGACGACGATATAAAAATAACTCTGAGTAAAATATTTTCCTCAGGATTAATATCAAACCCCAAACGATCATTATCCAAGGAGGCAAAAAGTGAAAATGCGACAATTAATGGAGAAAAAATAGTTTTATGGACATCGCCAGTAGTGTTCTTAGATGTACTTTCAGATAATGCCAAACTTGGAGGTGGCAATTTTGCAATCGAACTCGGTGGAAATGAGACGACAATTAATAAAGAAAAGTATGCAAGAAGGATTCAAGATGTCCTGAACTCTGAATCTCCATCTTATAAAGCTTACGGAATTGCTATAGATGTCAATCTTGAAGCTCAAGATGAAGGCGCTATTGCAGGTCAGTTTATTACCGCTACCGTAATTGCTGCAATTGCTGTTTCTGGAATATTTTTAAGATCCTATGTGGCAATGGTTCTGATAGGAGTTGGATTAGTTGCACTTATGATTTGGTTAAAAGGCCTTTCTTTTGCACTGGGATTTAAAGGTGGCCTGATTAGTGATTTGATTGTACCCATTGCGATGGTTTCTTTCGGGGTAGATTTTGCAATTCACGCAATACGGAGAATACAAGAAGAGCGTAGTAGAGGAGTCAATAATTACTTTTTGGTCGGCATGACGGGGGTACTAGGTGCACTCACATTAGCCCTTTTAACTGACAGTACAGCTTTTATAGCAAATGCATTTGGAGGAGTTGAGAGCGTTGTTTATTTCGGAGTTTCTGCAACTCTAGCTACATTCTTTGCATACTTGGTGTTAGGGATATTAGTCCCGCTCGGGTACGCTAAAATCCTCCCACTCATTAAGAATCAGCGCACCAAACTTGAGAGTACCTTGAGAATAATTAATTTCATTGGAACACCATTGGCTTGTGGATTTGCAGTAATTGTTGTTGTTGTGCTTGGAGAAGTGATTGAACCTTCGGGTTTAGTAGGTATGTTGATTGGTCTAGGAACTGCACTAGTAGTCCTAGGACTTAATCTTGCATTACCTATCTACCTCAACAGAAGGTCAAAAATAAAACTACCAAATAGAATTGGCGAGGATAGAAGAAAAATAGATCACAATTTTGCACAGATCGTTACTTCTATCGCAAAACGCCATTACATTGTTCTTCCATTATCTATAATAATAACGATCGCAGCAGGAATAGGGGCATTTAACCTCAAGTCTGAGTTTGATGTAAAAGATTTCTTTGATAACGATTCTAGCTTCGTTTTAGGTTTAGATAAATTTGAGCGCTACTCTCCTGGTAATACAGGAGAACCCGCCCAACTAATTTTTGAAGGAGATATAACAGACCAAGAATTTTTGGTCACTTATAAATCATTTCTAAAAAATTTATCCAGCATTGAATTTCTCGGCAAAAATGATAATGGAGACATTAATCAAGATGCCACTCTTAATCTAGAAAAAATATCCCAAATAACTCTGAATAATCCCAGCTTGAAAAATGCTATAGAACAAGAAAATGGAGTGCTGATTACCGATAACAATAACGATGGCATTCCTGACACAAAATCTCAGATGGAAGAAATAATAAAATTCGGGATAAAGAATGGATTCACTGTTGAGGGCAAATTTAATTACAACACCGAATGGGTAAAAAGATATTTATGGTATGACCAAGAAAAGAACAGTGATTTCACATCAATACTTCTAATATTTTTAAGTGGAACGAGAACCGAAGAAGATGTAGCCCGAGTGAGAAAAGAACTAAACACACTAATCAACAAGAGCGACTTTCCTAAAGATATAACCATCGGAATTACTGGATCTCCTTTTAGTAGAAGCGATCAGCTAAACGCCAGCACAGATGCTATGCGGAGATCAATTCCAATAGCCGCTGTGGGTTCATTCCTAATTGTTTTAATAGCGCTCAAATCGTTCAAATATGCAATTGCAACAATAATACCGATCGGGCTGGTGGTGGTTTGGCTTTATGGAATAATGTATGTATTTGATTTCAGCTTAAATTATGTGACAGCAACAATTGGAGCAATTTCGTTGGGTGTAGGAGTTGATTTCTCGATACATATGACTATGAGATTCAGGGAAGAGATAAACTTGGGGTCTGATAAACATTCAGCTTTATTCTCATCAATCAATGGAACAGGCTTAGCATTACTCGGGTCAGCTCTATCCAGCATGTTAGGTTTTGCGATAATGGGGTTTGCNCCGATGCCATTATTTTCAACATTTGGAATTCTTACCGCAATCATGATTGGTCTTGCACTTACTGCTTCGCTGTTTACTCTCCCCTCACTTCTTTTTCTAGTCTCTGAAAATGAAAAAATTAGCGTCTAAACATCAAGCCAATATATAATCTCTTGGTGCCAATAATTCAAGTAGAAAATTTAAAAAAAAATTACGATGATTTTGAAGCTGTTCGTGGTATAAGTTTTGATGTGAGTAAAGGAGAGGTATTTGGACTTTTAGGCCCAAACGGAGCAGGCAAAACCACCANTGTAGAAATCCTTGAAGGAATAAGAAAACCTTCAAGTGGCAAAGCTATTATAAATCATCTTGATGTAGTTAAGGATTCTAAAGCAGTAAAAAATATAATCGGAGTTCAGTTACAATCAGTAAATTTTTTCGAGATGTTAAGCATATACGAAATTGTCGAGTTGTTTTCGGTGCTATATTCTTCAAAATCAAACATAGACGACCTTCTTAAAAGAGTCGGCTTATATGAAAAGAAAAAATCGTACTTCAAACCACTTTCAGGTGGGCAAAAACAAAGATTATCTATTGCAGTAGCTTTAGTAAATAATCCTAAAGTACTTTTTTTTGATGAGCCCACAACAGGACTTGATCCTCAAGCAAGAAGGAATATGTGGGATCTGATTAAATCATTTCAGAAAGATGGCAAGACAATTGTTCTAACAACCCATTACATGGAAGAAGCTGAAGAATTATGTGACAGGGTTGCGATAATAGATGAAGGAAAAATTATCAAAATTAATTCACCCGAAAACTTAATAGAGGAATTGACCAAATCTGGATTTAAAACTTCAAAAAAAATAAGAGCAGCCACCCTAGAAGATGTNTTTATCAACTTGACTGGCAAAAGTTTAAGAGAAGACTAATGAAAATATATTTAGGTTTTATTATCGCAAGCAGCAAGATGTTTTTCAGAAGAAAAAGTTCTATTTTTTGGTCTCTATTCTTTCCTGTAGTAACAATGTTGGTGTTTGGCAATGCAAATATACTCGGTTTCAGTGCGCCAAATGTAGGTATAGTTAACTATTCACAAAATGGAAACTCAGAAATAGTAGAAAAGTTAAACGCTGCTACGAGTATAAAAATTATCAGTATGAGTTCTCCAGATGAAGCAATAAGTGCTTTGGAAAAAGGAAGTATTGCTTCTTTTATTGAAATCCCNCAAAACTTCTCACCNCAAGTTTCTAAAATTGTTATCACTACAAGAAAAGGAGATGAATCAGAATTNGAATTAGTCCAAAATTTAATTTACACAATCCTTAATGATAAGGCAGAATTAGGCTCCGGTGATTTAATTGAGCTTAAAATTGCAGATATCAATTATCAAGGTTATAGAGGGTTCATCGTGCCAGGAATCGCTGCAATGGCTATTATGCAAAGTGGCATTTTCTCGGTAGTCTTCACTTTATTAAGTTATAAAAACCAAGGAGTGATGAGGCGCCTTCAAGCAACGCCAATATCTCCCTCACACTTTATAGTNGGTCACTTAGTTTCAAGGCTAATAATCATCGTTACACAAACAATTTTGCTACTTTCAATGGGAGTTCTTATCCTCGGGGTTTCTATAGGCCAAGGTAATATTCTTGCTTTGATTAACATATTATTTTTGTCTATACTGGGCGGAATCCTATTTCTGTCTATAGGATTAGCCATCTCTAGCCTAGCTCCAAGTGAGGATAGTGCCCCAGCGCTAGCTAATTTGGTCACNTTTCCAATGCTATTTTTATCTGGAGTGTTCTTTCCTATAGATTTTTTGCCTAAATTTGTAGTTTATTTTAGCAACTTGCTCCCGCTAACACATCTAGCTGAAGGAATTAGACTTTCCGCTTTATATGGACAAAATACAATTTCCACTTTACCTCAAGTTGGCATTACTTTTCTCTGGCTAATTATTGCTTTCACAATATGTGCAAAAACTTTTAAATGGGAATAATATCTGCATAGAGTTAGAGAGAACAGTGGATAAAAAATACAAATTTTCAATAAGTGAAGTAGCTGAAAAAACTGGTATTTCTACCTCAGCTATTAATTATTATGTAAGAAATAAATTAATTTCACCTCCAGTTAAAACATCGAAAACAAGAGCATTTTTTTCGCAGAAAACCATCAATGAGCTAATTGAAGTAAAAAAACTGAAATCTGAAGGTCTCCCAATTAAAATGATCCGTCACATGCTAGAAAAAAACTTGACTGAGTCATTCAATCCAAGAACTTTTTCTGGAACCTTTAAAGCAATATCTGACAAATTGTCAGTCAATCAGAATTGGCTAAAACAACTATTAAAGAAAGGTCTTATTTCTCCTTCCAAAATAGATAAAGATGAATATTTTTTTGATAGCCTCGATGTTCATTTAATCATGAAGTTAAATTCTTTGAATAAATTGGGAATTCCTGAAGAATACTTGATACGTCATTCAGAATATAATGAATTATCAGAAGCAGAAGCGTTATTTTTAATCGAACATATAAACTTCTCTAATCTTGAGAAAGAAGTTATAAAAGCAATAAGATCAAATTATGAGTCTGTAAGAAANATTCTCAGGATGAAAGAATTAAATAAACTGCTGAATTAATTTTTTTTTGGCTTTTGTTGTTTTTTCTCAACTGACTTTATTGCTTCCCTAAGGCCACTTTCAATAGATCCTTTTTGAACCGCTACCCTTATATCTTTTTCACTATTCTTCTTATCTTGAACATATGAGTAGCAAATAGCTCGATTTGCAAAAGCATCTGAATTGTCATCATTCAGTTCGATTGCTTTACTAAAAGATTCAATGGCGTCTTTCATTTTTCCGAGAGTCATAAATGAAACACCAAGATTATACTGAATCTCATGATTATTAGGCTTAATTTTTGCAGCCCATTCAAAATAATCTACAGCTGTCTCAATAAGGCCTGCTTTAGCACTTTCTAGCCCCGTTTCAAAATAACTTTTCCAAAGCTCCTGACTCATTCTGTTAGCAATACTTTCAACCTTTCTATTATTATATCTTCCTCCCCGTCTTGAAGGTTTACCATAACTATATTAATTTCTTGATCATATCCTCCTTGACCAACATATATGGGAGGAGTATCTTCAATTAATTTTTTTCTTATTTCTTCAGGTCTTAGCCCTAACCAATCATCCTTAAAATAAATAACAGCTTGAGGACCTTCTCGATCTACCCCCTCCTCCAAAACAACATTCAGGCCATTAATGTGTCTCAATGCTTTAACTATTGATTCTGATTTTTTCTTCCACGTGTTCCAGATTAAATCTTGATCAGTATCAAGAAAAATTTTTAAAGCTGTTGTNAATCCTACTAAACATTCTTTTGAGACTTTCATAGATCTCCCTATTGTTGCCTTGTTAGCATCAAAGCAAATCAAATTTCTCTTGGCTAAAGATATGTAGTCTTTTTGACCAATCATAAATCCAGTATTCTGTGGCCCTCCTATCCCTTTCCCTCCACTATATGAAACTAAAGTTGCCCCAGCATTTATAAATTTATACAAATTTTCTAAAGGAGGAATTCTTGCGGATGCATCAACCAAAACTGGCAAGTTAAGTTGTTCAGCTAATTTTATCGTTTTATTGATCCCTAATCCTTCATCGAAAAAAGGAGCTTCAACAAATGCAATAGCGACAGTNTTTTGTGAAAATTTTTGTCTCAACTGTTCTTCACTTTGAAACTCAATGATTTTTGCGCCAGTCATTTCGAATGAAGAATCATAGTGGTTTCTTTGCCCTTTATGTATCAGAATTTCAGGCCGAAAATTCAAGTTAGGAATCTTTTCGATCAAACTCTCATCTCTTTTGCATATTGCTGCTGCAGACATTAAAACAATTGCAGACGCACATCCAGAAGTTATTAATGCTGCATCTGCGTTACACATTTGGGCAATTTCTTGAGAACACTTATGGTGCAAATCTTCAACGTCAACAAACAATTGAGAAGCTTTATTCATGGAATCTAGGACTTCAGGTCTCATTCTGCTCCCTCCCAATTTCGTTACCCAACTCTGNGCATTAATAACTGGTATGACTCCCAAATTTCTATATATGTCTGCTGCATCAAACATCATTCACCTATACCAGGCATTTCTAAGTACTCTGATTTGAGCTGACCACAACCAGCATTGATATCTATTCCTTTCTCCATCCTTATAGTGGATGCTATTCCTTGATTTTTNATAATTCTTCTGAATTTTTTAATGCGATCTGATCGAGATTTTTTATAACTTGAGTTCGCAGTGGGATTTACAGGAATAAGATTAAGGTGACACAACAACGGCTTCAACAATAATGCTAATTTATTAGCATGAGTCTCAGTGTCATTCTGACCCTCTAATAGAACATATTCGAAAAAAATCTTTCTGTTAGTTTTTTCAATATATATTTTGCAAGCACTTATTAGATCTTCTATAGGATATGTCTCATTTATGGGAACTGTCTCAGATCTAGTTTCATTATCCGGCGCATGTATAGAAACTGCTAAATTTAACTGAATTGGTTCTGCTGCTAATTGTAAGATTTTGGGAACCAAGCCTACGGTAGAAATGGTTATGTTCCTAGCTCCTATACCTAAGCCCGAACTGTCATTCAGACGCATGNCAGAGGCAATAGTTCTTGAATAATTAGCTAATGGTTCTCCCATTCCCATAAAAACTACATTTAAAGAATAATCTTCCTTTTTNTCATGATCCTCTTCAGCTTTAAGCTCACGTTTTATATTAACTACTTGTGAAACAATTTCAGCAATACTTAATTGTCTAGAAAAACCTTGCTGACCAGTNGCACAAAACTTACAGTCTAATGCACAACCTACTTGACTNGAGATACATACCGTTCTTCTTTTTCTACGATGTCCATCATCATCATATCGCATCAAAACAGTCTCAATTAATTTGTTATCAGATAGTCTCCACAAATACTTGTCAGTACTTTTATCTTTAGAAGTCTTTTTTATTACTAGAGATAATTGACCAAAATTATAATTGTGTTTCATGTGATTTCTGAGATCTATGGGTAATGTATTCATTTCATCAAAAGATGGACATAANTCTTTGTATAAAGCTCTCCATAACTGGTTTGCCCTATAAGATTTAATTCCAGATTCAGCAAGAAATGATATCAATTCTTCTTTGCTAGGCTCAAAAATAGATTTCATAAAATACAGTATTAATTATTTGTATAGTTTGATAATATCAAACTAGGTTGAAACAGTTTATAAAAAGTTAAATTGGTACAAACGAGAACTTCAATAAAGTCAAAACAAAAATCTTCATCTTCTCCCGAAAAAGGAAGTNCTGATTCTATAACTTCGTTTAANGATCCTGTACTAGAGGCTACTAATTTACACGTTTACTACGGAAAAACTTTAGCAATAAGGAACGTAAACATTCAAGTACCAAAGAATAAAGTGGTTTCTTTAATTGGACCTTCAGGTTGTGGCAAAAGTACCTTAATACGATGTTTCAACAGAATGAATGANACTATTCGGATAGCGAAAATTGATGGGGAAATATTCTACAACAAAACTAATGTATACGATCTTGATCCTGCTGAGGTAAGATACAAAATTGGTATGGTTTTTCAAAAGCCGAACCCGTTTCCGAAATCTGTTTACGAGAATGTTGCTTTTGGCCCGAAGGTAAATGGAATAAAAGATGATATGGATGAAATAGTAATGGAGAGCCTCAAAAGAGCCGATTTATGGAAAGAAGTAAAGGATAGGTTAAAAGAGAATGCTTATGGACTTTCTGGAGGGCAACAGCAAAGGCTTTGTATTGCAAGAGCATTAGCAGTAAACCCCGCTGTTATTTTAATGGATGAACCTTGTTCTGCCTTAGACCCAATATCAACGGATAGAATAGAAGATTTAATAAAAGAATTATCTAGTTCTGTAACTGTTTTAATAGTAACTCACAACATGCAACAAGCTGCTAGAGTTTCTGACTATGCTGCTTGCATGATGTCAGGAAAAGAACAAGTCGGAGAATTGATAGAATATGGTGAAGTTAATCAAATATTTGGAAACCCAAAAGATAAAAGAACCGAGGACTATGTGACTGGAAGAATAGGATAACTTTCTTCACATTAAGAACTTCAGATGAGAAAATACCAAGGTCGAAAATCACTTGATTTAGCCTTATTAGAAATTGATACAAAGATTACCGTACTTTCNTCACAAGTACAGGCTGTTTTCAAAGACAGCATGAAGTCTTTCTACAACAAGGATTTAAAAAGATCTCAAAAAATTATAGAAGAAGATATCCTAATAAATAATTTTTCGAAAGAAGTAGAAACACAAGCCATTGAAATAATAAGAGATCAAGCTCCTCTCGCTTCAGATATGAGAAAACTTACATCCTTGATATTCGTTTCGCAAGAATTAGAACGAATAGCGGATTACTCATCAGGGATATGTAAAATTAATTTGAAAATTGGAGATGAACCTTTCATCACGAAATTCGAAAAAATTCCTAAAATGGAAAAAATAGCTATAAAAATGTTAAAAGATAGCATATCTGCATTTTGCAATGCATCAGATATGAAATCAGCTTCAAAAGCCGCAAGAGATCTGATAGTTCAAGATGATGAAATAGATCATCTTAATTCTCAAGTTCAAAAAGACCTAATCAAAAGAATGTCCAGAGCTCCTAAATTAGTAAAGCAAGGAACTTATATAATCTGGATTGCTCATAATCTAGAGAGGATTGCAGACAGATCAACTAATATCGCAGAAAGAACACTGTATGTTATATCTGGAGACTCTGCTGTACTCACCCCTTATGATGATTCATTTTATGATTAAGATAAAAACTTTTTATAGATAATGTCTGTCTCTGTAAAAATATTGACATCTTTTTTAATTTTGTTATTTGATTTGAAGGCTCTATGAACCGTCCTAATGCTGACTTCATATTTATTGGCAATTTCTTTTATAGGCATACCATTTATTCGATCTTTTAGCATTTGGCTGTTCCTATTATTTTTCACATATTGCTTAACCCAACTAGGATCATCATAGATACATATAGCTAGCTTACAATCTAAGCAATGCGCACTATAAGCACATCCTGAGTCAACATACTGAATATTCTCAGGNAAGGTATCATTCGAAATTAGTTTTAAATCTTCTACCATTCAATTTTTTATTCTTACTTCTATATATTAATTAGAACATTTGTTCTAATTAATATAGAACATTTGTACTATAAAAGCAATGCCTAACTTTTTTTTAAATTAAAATTTATAATTAGACCTTATGAATGCAGAAATAGTTGCGATCGGATCAGAGCTACTTTTAGGACAGATAGTTGATTCAAATTCCGCGTGGATATCTGAAAAGCTTGCAGATAGTGGAATAAACCTATTTTTTAAAACGATAGTAGGAGACAATCCCGACAGAATGGAGCAAATATTNAGAGAGAGCTTTGAAAGAGCCGATGTAGTAATTACCTCAGGAGGCATAGGTCCAACAAAGGATGATTTAACACGAGAGGTAGTTGCAAAAGTTACAGATAGAGATGTGGTTGTNGATGAAGAATCTTTAAAAGANATAGAAGAAAGATTTAGAAAAAGGGGATTCATCCCAACTAAAAATAATGATCGCCAAGCTATGGTGCCTGCAGGNTCTATAGTTGTAAAAAACCCAAATGGAACAGCACCNGCTTTTATAGTTGAAAAAGGAAACAAATGCATAATCGCACTCCCAGGAGTGCCCTTCGAAATGAAATGGCTCGTAGATAATGAAATCATTCCATACCTACGCAAAAAATATTCTCTCGATGAAACAATTCACTATAAAGTTTTAAAAACAATAGATTTAGGTGAAAGTAATGTTGACCATTTAATTGGAGATTTAATTGAAAATTCTATAAATCCAACCGTAGGTGTGCTTGCGCATCCAGGTCAAGTGGATGTGCGTATTGCCGCAAAAGCAAAGAGTATATCCGAAGCTAACGAGTTAATACTACCTGTAAAAGAGAAAATTGTTGCATTGTTGGGAGAGAATATTTTTGGAGAAGACGAGGACACAATGGAGAAGTGTGTAGGTGATTTACTAGAAAGTAAGAAACTATCCATATCCACCATTGAAAATATTTCTGGAGGGACAATATCTGAAGTTTTTCAAATCGCTTCAGAATCAAGATTTAAACAAGGGATAATTATCAGCAATGAAGAATCTCTGAAAAACATATCTAAGTTGACTACGATAAAATTAGGTAAAGATGATCCTGAAAAATATGCCCTAGATCAAGCAAAAATTGTTAAGGAAATATCTGGATCAGATATTGGATTATCATATTTTGGAGACATTACAGATGATACGGATGTTGAAAATTTAGGGCGTGGAGAAAGCTATTTTGCGATCGTAAATGATTCAAGATACGATATAAAGCATGTCAGGTCTGCAGGAAAAGGAAAACCCGACAAAAGAAGGGCAGCAATGCATGCTCTAAGCCTAGTAAGAAAATTTACTTCAACAAATCTATGAAAACGTTATCAGCGATACAATTAGAGTNCAAAGGAAGATTACTGATTGATGAAATTGATATAGCTGATCCAGAAAAGAATCAAGTTCAAGTCAAGCTAATATCAAGCGGAGTTTGTCATTCACAACTCCATCAGATGAACGACCCTAGTCTAGAACGCCCATTTGTTTTAGGACATGAGGCGACTGGAATTGTCACCAAGGTGGGGCCGGACTCTACATACGTCAAAGAAGGGGATCATGTTATTGTAACTTGGGTCCCCAGAACTCCTATTCAAGGAAGATATCTTCCAAATTTAACAGGAGTAAGTTATATGGAAAACCCGGTAACTAGTAGAATAACTTTCACTTGGGCAGAAACAATAATGTGTGAGGATGAATANGTGGTAAAGATTTCTGAAGACCAAGCATCTGACGAATCTTGTATTGTTGGATGCGCTGTTCTAACTGGCGCAGGAGCAGTAAAAAACACTGCCAAAGTATCTGAAGGAGACGTAGTGGCAGTGTTTGGAGTTGGTGGCGTAGGACTATGTGCAGTTGCCATGGCATCAATTTTAAAAGCTTCCATTATTATAGCTATAGATTTAGACGACTCAAAATTAGACTTTGCAAAACAATTTGGTGCAACCCATATAGTAAATGCTAAAGAGAAAAGTCCAATAGAAGAGATAATTGACATTTCAAAAGGTGGAGTAGATTTTGCCTTTGATGCAATTGGAAAACAGATTACGATGGAACAGATACTTCTTGCAACTAAAGCAGGAGGGTCTGGAGCAGAGAATCATGGAGGAATGTCTGTTCTCATAGGAATACCCGAGGTAGACCAGATATCTTTAGATCCTAAGTTATTCTTATTCAACCAAAAAACATACCGAGGGAGCCTAGGAGCAACTTATCCAGAGAAAGACTTCCCTTACTTCCTTGATCTATATAATCAAGGGAAGTTTCCATTAGACAAAATGATAAGTGAATCCTTTTCTCTAACCGAAATAAANGATGCTTGTGAAAAACTAGAAAGTGGTTTGATCACAGGAAGATCGATCATAAAATACTCTTAATAATTTTTTGATAGGTGATAAGCAAATATCAAGAAATAATTTCAATCCTAGAGGAAAGATTCAACTTCGAAAATCAGCGAAAGGTGACTTTTCCATTTTTTAAGATTGAGCGGACTAAATTGCTAATGAGTTTGCTCAACAATCCTCATAAAAATGACTCTTTTAAGATTCATATTGCTGGAACTAACGGCAAAGGTAGCGTTTGTTCAAATATTGAGACAATATTCAAATCTCAAGGAATATCAACTGGAATGCTCACGTCTCCTCATCTTCACGAATACACGGAAAGAATAAGAATTAATTGCAATGATATCAGCAAAAGGGATTTTATAGAGACCTACAGATATGTTGAAAGTAAAATAGAAAGCCATGAGAAAAAATATGGACCTACATTTACTTTTTTTGAAATTATAACTGCAATGGCATTCGTAATTTTTAATAAAAATAAAGTGAAGGTACAAATTATTGAAACTGGACTAGGGGGTACTTTTGACTCAACTAATGTCATTCATTCTGACCTCTCTGTAATAACTCCNATAAGTTATGATCATCAATCAGTTCTAGGCAATTCAATAAAATCAATAGCGGAGAATAAGGCTGGAATAATAAAAAAAGGTGGCAAAACTATTTTATCCAATCAGAGCAAGAGTGCCTATCGAGTCATTGAAAAAAAAGCTAGCGAGTTAAAGAGTGAAATCAGAAAAGTAGAGTGGGAGGTTATCAAGAAGCCAACATTGAATAAAAGTAAAATGACGGCAAAGATAAAATTAGATAACGAAATTTTTGAAATTAATACAAATTCAATAGGGGCTCATCAAATTGATAATTTGGCGACTGCGATAAAAACTGTTAGGGAATATCCTTCTGAAAAAATTAATAAATCAATAATTGAACAAGGTATTAGAAAAAACAGATGGCCCTTACGAGGACAATTAATAACCTTACAACTAAAAAAATCAAAGAGGATTTTATTTATTGATGGGTCTCATAATGAGGCTGGCTTTATCAATCTCGATAACACAATAAATAAATATTTTCCTGGAAAACACAATTTCATAATAGGCATGAATATTGGACATCGAATTACATCAATAAAAAAATTATTGGTAAATTCAGCTAAAAATATAGTCATTTCTCAATCCAAACATCCTAAATCTATATCTACAAAATCAATCCAGAAATCTCTGAACAATTGTAATTTAACACTTTCATTATCGACTAGCATGGAAGATGCGCTTAGAATATCTATAGAGCAATCTGAAAATAACGATATAATTATATGTACAGGATCATTATTTGCAGTAGCTGAAATCTCCTTAGAAGCAAGAAAACGGTATGGATATAAATAACAGAAAAGTTGTAATCACAGGCATGGGAATTGTTTCATGCTTGGGGGATAATGTGGATGACTTTTGGACAAACCTTTTAAATGGAAGATCAGGTATTGACTACTTAAAACAGGTAGTAACTGAAGGGTACTCTTGTAAAATCGGTGGTGAAGTTTGGAATTTTGAACCTTCAAAATTTATGGAAGCGAAAAAAGCGAAAAGATTAGCAAGATTTTCACAATTTGCAATAGCAGCTTCTAAAGAAGCCATAAAAAGTTCGGAGCTCGATCTTAGTAAAACAGACTCGGACTCAATTGGCGTCTTAATAGGAACAGGATCAGGTGGGTTGCCAGAAACTGAAAAAGAAAATAATTTAATGTTTTCAAAAGACAAAAATACTGTCAGTCCTTTCTATGTTCCAAAAATGCTACCCAATATGGCAAGTTCAAATATTAGCATTTTGTTTGGTCTCAGAGGTTACTCAAACACTGTTACCACAGCATGTGCAGCAGGCACTCAAGCGATAGGAGAAGCCTACGAAGTTATCAAAAGAGGTGATGCAGAGATCATGTTAGCTGGTGGAACAGAAGCGCCATTTTGCCAAACNAGNTTGGGNGGGTTTTGTAATATGCAAGCNCTCACAAGNCAAAATGATAATCCTAAAAATGCTAGTAAGCCATTTGATAAAAACCGTGACGGATTTGTACCATCAGAAGGATCAGGAATTTTAATTATCGAATCAGAAGAGAACGCAAGAAAAAGGGGGAAAAAACCATTAGTAGAATTGACAGGATATTCAGCTACTTCAGATGCATTTCATCTTGTGCAACCTCACTCTGAAGGCATAGGTGCAGCAAAAGCAATGCAAAAAGCTTTAGATAAAGCAAACCTCAAACCTCACTTAATTGATTATATAAATGCACACGGAACTTCAACCCCAATTAACGACAAACTGGAAACTATGGCTATAAAAAAAGTATTCAAAGAGGATGCCAAGTCTCTCAAAATCAGTTCAACTAAATCTATGATAGGTCATTCATCGGGAGCTTCAGGAGCTATGGAAGCAATAGCTTGTATCAAATCAATACAAGAACAAAAAATACATCCAACTATAAATTTAATCAATAAAGATGAAGATTGTGACCTTGATTACACTCCCAATGAAGCCCAAGAATTACAAATAAGTCATGTTCTCTCAAATAGTTTTGGCTTTGGAGGTCAAAATGCTTGCTTGATTCTGTCTCAATATGAGTAACGACTCGACTAAAAACAGGTCAAACTATAATCTATTTACAGAGATATCCTTATGCCTGAAAAATCATTCGTTCATTTACATAATCATTCAGAATATAGCTTCGTAGACGGAAGTAGTTCCCTAAAATCTATAGTCAAAATAGCTAAAGAATTAGATATGCCGGCTATTGCGATCACTGATCACGGAAACTTATATGGAGCTATAGATTTTTACAATGAATGCAAGGAGTCTGGCTTAAATCCAATCATAGGATGTGAATTTTACGTAGCTCCAAAATCAAGGTTTGAAAAAGTTTCAAGTTATCCTTACGATCACCTAACCATAATTGCAAAAAACCTGGAAGGTTATAAAAACTTAATAAAACTTGTTTCAAAAGGAAACCTGGAAGGTTTTTACTATAGAGCCAGAATAGATAAAGAGTTANTAAAGAAACATAAGGATGGGTTAATTGTATTATCCGGATGCCCTTCTTCTGAACTATCAAAAAAAATTATTTTGGGAAATAAAGAAAAAATGCTAGAAACTATTTCTTGGTACAGAGAATGCTTCAAAACTGATTATTATTTAGAAATAATGAGGCATGATCTAGTTCCTGAACAAGAAAAAATNAATCAATGGATAATAGAGAATCACAACTCTTTAGGGATAAAAATAGTAGCAACAAATGATAATCATTATGCCACTGAAAATGACTATGAAAAAGAAATATTACTAAAAAATGTTAGATCGAATAGTAAGTCTGGACGTAAAGATATATTAGAAGATAATAGTTACTATATAAAATCTCCTGAAGAAATGAGGGAGCTTTTCAAAGACATACCAGAGGCCTGTGATAATACTTTAGAAATCGCAAGGAAATGTGATCTCGAAATTGATTTTTCAACTACAAAAATTCCAGAATTTAAAGTACCAAACAACACTGATGCTTTTTCATTTTTAAAAGATCTATGCTATTCAGGATTTAAATCAAAATTTCCTGATAATCCTCCAGAAATGATTGAAAGATTAGATTATGAATTATCAGTAATAGAGAAAACTGATTTTGCAGACTATTTTCTAGTCGTGTGGGACATATTCAAATTTGTTAATGGAAAAAATATCTTAACCACTTTGAGGGGAAGTGCAACTGCTAGCTTAGTTCTGTATTGCCTTGATGTTACAAAGATAGACCCTGTAAAAAACGGTTTAGTTTTTGAAAGATTCTTGAATATTGAAAGAATGGAAATGCCAGATATTGATATTGATTTTCAAGATGATAGGCGTAAAGAAGTACTTGAATATTGTAAGGAAAAATACGGAGATGATCATATAGCTCAAATAATTGCTTTTAGCACAATAAAAGCAAAAGGGTCTATCCGTGACGCTGGCAGAGTAATGGAAAGACTAGATGGGAAGATTGGGTTGGAATTAGCTTTTGTAGATGAGATTGCAAAGTTAATTCCAAACAGAGATCCTGACAATCCTACCTCAAACATGACTTTAGAAAAAGCGTTAAATCTTAATCCGGAACTAAGACAAAGATATGATTCAGATCAAAATGTAAGAAGATTATTTGAAAATGCAAAAAAAATAGAAGGTTCAGTAAGAAATATTCAGACACACGCAGCCGGTGTGGTCATTTCTAAAGAACCATTGGATGATATTGTACCGATTCAAAGACCTTCAACCAAAGATGAGGGCGCTCCTCCGATAACTCAATATGAAATGTTTGCTTTAGCAGATCTTGGNCTTTTAAAAATGGATTTTCTTGGTCTCTCAAATCTGACAATAATTGACCAAACCATAAAAATGATCAAAGAAAAATTAGGTAAAATTATTGATTTAAATAAATTGCCATTAGACGATANTAATACTTTTAAAATATTAAGTGCAGCAAGAACTTCAGGTGTTTTCCAATTAGAAAGCACTGGAATGAAGAGAAATATCAAAGAATTAAGACCCAATTCAGTTAATGACATAGCTGCTATGATTGCACTTTATAGGCCTGGTCCGATGGAGCAAATTACTACATTTATCAATGCCAAACATGGAAAGATACCCGTAAAATATCCTCATGAATCTTTGGAAAGTATTTTAAAAGAAACNTACGGCATTATAGTCTATCAAGACCAAGTCTTATTGATTGCCCAATCGATTGCAGGATATACATTAGGGGACGCAGATAGGTTCAGAAAAGCAATGGGGAAGAAAATACCTCAAGTAATGAGAGCTGAAAAAGATAAGTTTATTCAAGGTACAGTTGACAATGGTCATTCTAAAGAAATAGGACAGAGAGTTTTTGAACTAATTGAGCCATTTGCAGGCTATGCATTTAATAAAGCTCACAGTGTTAGCTATGCTATGATTGGATATTGGACAGCTTATTTTAAAGCAAATCATCCGGAGATTTTTATGTCTATTCTTATGAAAAATTCCTCTGATGATAAAGAAAAGATAGCCTCCTTAATTTTAGAGTGTAAATTTATGGGTATAACCGTAAATAGTCCAAATGTTAACAGTAGTGACATTAATTTTGACCCATATANAGATGAAGATGGAAAAAAATACATAAACTATGGATTAGGTTCCATAAAAAATATTGGAACAAATTCAGTTTTGTCATTGGTGGAAGAACGAAAAAAAAGTGGTCCTTTTAAGTCCATTGAAGATCTCATAAAAAGGTTATCTAAAACTTCTCTAGCCAAAGGAGTTATAGAAACCTTGATTAAAGTAGGAGCTTTTGATGATTTTAATAAACGAGAAACATTGCTTTTATCTGCAGAAAAAATAGCTCAAGAAATTTCAAAAATTAATCGATTAGAGTCAAGCGGNCANTCAAACATGTTTGANTTATTTGGAGAAGAGGTTTCTGTNCCNCTTAATCTAAATTTTATAGAAGAGCCTATTGATTATAAAAAAAGAATGTTNTGGGAAAGGGATCTTCTAGGGGCAGTGCTNAGTGAAAATCCGATCAATAAAAGAATAAGTTTATTTTCTAAGTCTCATATTGTATTGACTAATCAACTTAGCGCTAATAAGGCAGGACAACAAGTAAAAGTTATAGGCCAAGTATTATCAATAACGGAGCGAACAACACGTGCAAAGGCAACATTCATCATATGTGAATTTGGACTCTTGGATAATTCGATAGAATTAGTTGTCTGGCCAGACAAGATGGAAATTTCACAAGATCTATGGGAAACAGGATCATATCTTGAGTTGAATGTAAAAACAAACAACAGAAACGGGTCTTTAAATCTAATTTTTGAAACAGGAAAAAAAATGGAATTTGAAAATAGTGAACTAGAAAACATCTCCAGCAATGATCAAAAGAGTGAAGAGATTCAAGAAACTGAAATATTAGGGAGTTCAATTCCGGAAATGTTTGAGGATTCAGATGAACCTAATGCAGAAAATGAGCCTGATTCACTTGAAATTCAATTCATTGGTTCNAATAATCTCANAGAGGACAAATATAAATTTGATGACATAATACAATTGCTGGTTGAGCATGAAGATAAAGAAGAAGGGAAAGAAGTTAACATAACCATTGCTTATGAAGAGGATTCTATAACTCTTGAGCTACCTGTATTAGTAAAAATTTCTCAAGAACTTAATGCAAAACTAAATGCTCTCATAGGTTCTGACAAAATCATCATCACTTAATTTTTTAAATCCAAATTACTTTCCGAAGAGTTNATATCAATTTATTACTGGAGAGTTGTGTAATATACTCTATTCATTATGAATCAGATCAAATATCCTAAAATCTTAATGTATTCAAGGGACTTATGTTCAGACTGTATAAGAAGTAAAGCTTTTCTGGATCATAATGCAATTCCATATGAAGAGATTAATATACTCCGAGATGAGAGAGCAAAAACTTTAGTTATAAATCTTAATAACGGCAAAGCTACTGTTCCAACNATAATAATTGGAGATGAAAATAATAATATTATCTTGAGCGAACCTTCAGATACCGAGCTTAGTATTGCGATCAGTAAAATGTCTTGATGCTCTTAATATTTTTGTGATGAAAAAAAAAATACAATGAATTTTCTGATATTCATCCCACATATGAATATAGGTGGAGTAGAAAGAAGTTTTCTATCTCTTTCAGAAGCTCTAACTCAACGAGGTCATAAAGTTACGATTTTAACTTTGAAAAAAAATGAGAATATCCTTGAGCCTAATACAAAAGCAATTCAATTAATCAGTTTGAACAAAAACAGAGCCTTNTACTCAGTNAAAAATATTGCGAATATTATAAATAACTTAAAACCTGACGTATTTATATCAGCTCAATATTACGCAAATATTGTAGCAATAATATCATCAAAACTTGCCTCAGAATCCACATTTACAATTTTGTCAGAAAGACTTCATTTAACTAGAACATTAAAAGAGTACGGATTTTTCAAAAGAAAAATATTAAGTTTTTTAATTAAAAAAACATATAAACAAGCAAATCTAATATATGGAAATTCAGATCATGTATGTGAAGATTTAATTGAAAACTATACAAATAAAAATACTCCCATTATAAAAATATTAAACCCTGCACTATTTGAAAAAATTACCTACATGAGCAAAGAAAAAGTTGCAGATCCTTGGGTTACAGAAGATAAAATTCCTATCCTTCTATACGTAGGAAGGCTTTCATCTCAAAAAGATATTCCTACCCTCTTAAATACATTCAAGTTACTGTCGGAAAAAATAAAAGTTAAATTATTGATNATTGGAGATGGTCCACAAAAAATNNTGATAAATNAATTCATCAATAANAANCCNAAGCTNCAACCTTATATTAAGGTCAACGGATTCGAACTAAATCCTTATAAATATTTTAGACATTCCAATGTTTTGTTACTAACCTCAAAATTCGAAGGACTCCCAAATGTTCTAATTGAAGGACAAATACTACAGATACCTATAGTCGCAACTGACAGTCCAGGGGGAACTTCTGAAGTATTAGAAAATGGGAAGTCAGGTATTCTCGCTAAAGTTGGAGATCATGTAGATATAGCAAAAAAAATTGAAGGCCTTTTAACGGATGAAGATAAAAAAAAATCAATGATAGAACGCATGTCTTATTCATCTAAACGTTTTAACTCACTTGATATTGCAGATCGTTTGATAGGAGAGATAATCAAAGCAAAATAAGTAACTATAGTTCTATGATCATTTCTATAGGAGCATGGTCTGACTTTCTTGACCCCACATCCAAAGGAGGTGAAATGAGAACTTCAGCTCCTTTTACCAGTGGTAAAATTGACTTAGAAATAAGAAAGTAATCTATCCTCCACCCGGTATTATTTTCATACGCTCTTCCCATATAGCTCCACCANGTAAAAATTTGGTGATCTTTAAATTTATCTCGGAATACATCCACAAAGCCAAAATTTAGAAAACGAGAGAAGCTTTGTCTTTCTTCATCAGTAAAACCTGCATTTCTTCTATTAGATGCAGGATTAGCAAGGTCAATCTCTTGATGAGCAACATTAAAGTCTCCACATACTATTATGGGTTTCTTACTAGCAAGTGTCTTTAAATAAATTAAGAAGTCAGAATCCCATTCTATCGTCCTGTAATGTAATCTCTTTAAAGGGGTTTTTCTGTCGGATCCAGAATTAGGTACATAAACATTTACTAAAAAAAAAGTTTCAGTTTCAACTGTTATTACCCTGCCTTCATTATCATGTTTTTCAATACCAATTCCGTAGGTTACATTCGAGAATTTTTCTTTTGACAAGATCAAGGTGCCAGAATAACCTTTCTTCTCAGCACTATTCCAAAATTGATAATAATTTTCCATGTTTAAATCAACTTGTTGTTCTTGAGCTTTTGTTTCTTGAAGGCAGACAATATCTGGAGATTGTTCATTTATAAAATCCCTGAATCCTTTAGAGATGCAGGANCTTATGCCATTAACATTCCAAGAAATTATTTTCATGTTCCGAAATACTATTTTTTTGATAAGTTATAATTAATAATTATGCCACATACCGAACAAAATAATCTCTTATGGGTTGATCTTGAAATGACTGGATTACAAGATGATCATGTNATTTTAGAAATAGCGATGATAATTACCAATGAAAAATTGGAAATCATAACGCAATTTCCAGAGTCAAGCAATGGCTTGGCAATACATAGGAGCGAAACTGAATTAAAAAATATTGAAGGNTGGTCATTAAATCAGCATACTAACTCCGGATTATTAAAAAGNGTAACAAATTCTTCTATATCTATCGAAATTGCTAATGAATCTGTGTACGATTTTGTTTCTAAAAGAATTGATGAAAAAAAAGCGGTATTATGTGGAAATTCAATTTGGGTAGATAGAAAATTTTTAAAAAAAGAAATGCCCAAACTTGAGGCTTATTTACATTACCGCATGATTGACGTCTCTTCTATTAAGGANCTGGTAACAAGGTGGCANCCAGACACAATATTTCCAGAAAAAAATAAAACTCACTTGGCTATGGACGATATTAAAGAAAGCATTGAAGAATTAAAGTGGCTAAGATCTCATTTTTTCATCAAACCAGATTATATAGGTAATGCCTGACGACTGTTCGCACTCGAAACATTAGTATAATAAACAGGTTTAACTTTCCTTCTTATTAATTGAGGATATATTATATTCTTTCCGTCACTGTTGTTTAATGTAGCATCTTGGGGATGCTTAACTTGAGTATCATTTTTTTCTGTAATATTTGATACATGGTCTAAGGCATGTTGAGATATCATATTTAAAAGAGTTAGNGATCCTCCTCTAGGNGAGTAAACCCCGGTCTCCCATTCACTCACTGTCTGTTGCCTTACACCAAGCTCTTTAGAGAATTCACTCTGGGACATATCGAGGGATTTCCTTAATGCTTTTATTGTAGTTGAATTCCACATAATCTTATTTNTTTAATATTTATATTTGCCATTTCGGATAAAATCTATATTAGACACCTCTTTAAATTCAATAATTTAAAAGACGTTTTTCTGGATTTTTAGAATAAAGTAAGATTTTTTGAAAAATTTGGTATTTCATCTGTAGCGCCAGCTATAGACACAACCGCAGAAGAATTTTTGAATATGAAATCAAAAACAATCTCAATGTCATTCAAGGTAATTTGATCAATATTATTCATGATTTTCTCGAAGGGCTCTATCTCTCTAGTCAATAAATACTGAAGTCCATAATTCATGGCTACAGCTCTAGAGTCTTCAAATTGCATCATCATCCTCCCTTTTATAAGGTCTTTAGCATCTTTTATTTCTTGATTACTTAAATCTTTCCTCATGCCTTTTATTTCATCAGATATCACTTGTATAGTTTTTTCTACATTTTTTGGTGCCACGCCTGCATCTATATAAAACACTCCACAATCCGAGTAAGGATGAGATGTCGCACTAACTGAATATGCTAGTCCTCTTTTTTCTCTTACTTGTTCAAAAAGTCTGCTTGTCATACCTCCACCTAAAATTACAGATAATATTGTTGAAGCATATTTATTCTCATCTCTAATCGCCAAGCCTTCTAAAGCAATTGTTATATGTGCTTGATTTGTTTCCATCTTATCGAAAACCACTATTGGGCCAGAATTATTAAAATTCACATCTTTAAATTTTTTGGGCTTTCCTTCCCTAAATCCTTCAAAACATTTTTCAGCTGTTATCTTTACTTTGCTTTCATCTAGATTTCCAGATACCACAAGAACAGCATTGGAGGCTGTATATTGTTTATTCAAAAATTTAACCAAATCTGATCGTGAAGTCGCTTTAACAGTATCTATTGATCCTGCAATATCCATTCCCATGGGTTGATTTGGCCAAAGATTTTCATCAGCCTTATTTGATGCTCTGCTGTCTGGAGAATCGAGGTACGCCTTAATTTCTTCGTAAACAACATTTTTCTCCATTTCTAGGTCTTTTTTTCTAAGTAATGGTTCTTTGGCCATGTCAATAAGTACTTCAATTCCTTTTTGATATAAACCTGCAGGAACTTTGCACCAATATCCAGTGGACTCTCTGTCAGTATATGCATTTAATATTCCGCCCTTAGATTCTATGACTTCAGCAATTGCTTTGGGTGTTGGCCTTTTTTTTGTTCCTTTAAACAATAGATGTTCAAACAAATGTGAGGAGCCAGCAATATTGGGTGTTTCGTATCTTGAACCAGCACCAAATAATAAAATGACGGTAGTAGTACTAGTGTTTTTCATTGGAATAGTTAAAACTGTAGCTCCGTTAGACAACTTAATTGTTTTGAAAGTATTCATGATGAATAATTAAACCATGGTTTCCATAAAATTTAATAGTCTAAAAAAACCTAATCAGTTCTTTGGAATCCTTATTGGTATCTCAATATTGGGCTTTTTAGTTCGATTATTTGGTTTAAATTGGGATAACGGCCTGTTGTTCCATCCGGATGAAAGACAACTTTTAATGCTCTCTCACCAAATCAGTTGGAGCGATCTAAATCCTAGATGGTTTAATTATGGGTCGCTTCCACTGTATTTGTTAGAAATGATCACTACTGGATTAGACCTAACAGTATATGAATTAAGGATTCCTGGAAGAATATTATCAGCGTTATTTGATTCCATTTCTATTTATTTAATTGGAATAATAGGAGAAAAATTTCATTCAAAAACAACTGGTATATTTTCCAGTATTTTTTATGCCACTTGTGCTATTGCTATACAAAATTCTCATTTCTTTGTAGTTGATACATTCTTGGTAACAATAATTTTGGGAATAATAATCACATGTTCCTACATAACAACAAGGATTAGTTATGGAAAAATTTGCCTTTTGGGTTTTTTGTTTGCGTCTGCAATGGCTACAAAAATAAGCTCGCTTCCAATCATATTTGTCATTTTCTTATCATTATTTATCTACTACAGAACTCAATTAAAAAAAGGTACCTTTAATAAAAGCCAAGTGCTCAAAATAATTATTTTATTTTTCTCTTCTAGCATCATAACTTACGCCCTATTTAATCCTTTTTCATTATTAGATTTTAAAGATTTTTTAAATGCATCATTGACGCAATCAAAAATGGCGAGAGGTGCCTTAGATTTTCCATATACAAGACAATATTTTGAAACTACTCCCTATCTTTACCATGCATCACAAATAATAAAAGTATCACTTGGGCCTATATTAGGAATATTAAGTTTTTTGGGAGTAATATTTGTTTGTACGAAATTAGATAAAAATATTCCCAATATCTGGATATTGCTTCTTTTTTGGCTTCTAATTTACTTCTCATTCTTTGGTGCAATCCATACAAAATTTATCAGATACATGTTCCCAATAATTCCAGTATTAATAGTATTTGCTTCTTATCTTATATCGTTCGTTTATGAAAATTATTTTCATAAATATAAAATTTATAAATTTATTATTATTGGCATAATTATAATGGCTTCGTTCCATTACACTTTGAGCTTTATCAATATATATACCTCAGACCATCCAGCAAAAACAGCAGCAGAATTTATTGACTCAAATTTCAAAGAAAACAGCATCATTTTAAAAGAACATTGGGATGAAGCTTTGCCATTGAGTAATAACTATCAAATCAGTGAACTGAATATGTATGACCCAGACTCAGTTGAAAAAATAAGAATTATATCCAAGTCATTGTCAGAAGCAGATGGAATATACATTACAAGTAAAAGGCTTTTCGCTACCATACCGAGATTAAAAGAAAGATATCCTCTATCTTCAAATTATTATAAAAAATTATTTTCTGAAGAATTAGGCTTTGATCTTATTAANGCTGAGATACAATCTCCGACATCTTTTGGAATATCTTATTATTCGGATCCTTTTCAAAGAATTCCAAGTATAAAATATTCAAGTAAATCAGATAATGAATTCTCGATAGATTTAGGATGGACTGATGAAAGTTTCTCCGTCTATGATCATCCTGTAACTTTCATATTTATAAATTCTAAAAGAATAGATCAAGAAACAATATTCAGTGAGATAATTAATATAGATCATAATGAAAGCTACTCATACTTGATTTCTGATGAACAAGCTAAAGATTTATATGGCCCTCCATATAAAGGGATTTTTTATGAGGCTAACTCGTTCACCTCTTTCTTAATTTGGTACTTAGTTTTACAACTTATTTCAATAGCTTTTATTCCTCTTATATGGATTTTATTAAGAAATACAAANTTTCCNATTGCGAGTTCAATAAAAATACTTTCTGTTCTTGTTTTTTCTTTCTTATTTTGGATTTTGATTTCTCTAAAATTGATTGATTTTACTTTTCTCAACGGAGTATTATTATTCGCGGGAACTGTTACTCTTTCTTCCATTATTTTTTACGTAAATAAGTCTGACTTAGTGGCATTTTTAAAAATAAACAGATCTTCATTTTTAAAATACGAAATTATATTTTTCATTTCATTACTTATTTTCACCATGATAAGAGCAGCCAACCCTGACCTTTGGCATCCTTTTCGAGGCGGAGAAAAGCCTATGGAGATCGCGTACATAAATGCTATTCTCAACTCAAAACATATGCCTCCNCTGGATCCATGGTTTTCTAGTGGTTTATTAAATTACTATTACTTTGGATTTTTTATTTATTCCTCTCTAATAAAGCTTACTCAAATCAATCCATTTATAGGGTTCAATATTTCAATAGCTACATTATTTGCGTTCTCCATAACTACCCTATTTGGTTTTGCCGCAAATTTATCTAAAAAAAAGATTATATTACCAGCAATAATGATTTGCACCACTTTAATTTTTGGAAATTTTCAGCCATTTCTTCAAATAATAAGAAAAATAAAATTGTTACAATTTTCTGAAATTTTCAATATTAATTACTGGGAACCTTCTAGGGTTATCGGGCCTGATTCAAAGGGATTTGAAATTAGTGAATTTCCTTCTTTTTCATTTATCTTTGCAGACCTTCATCCTCATGTGATCGCAATCCCAATTATGATACTAGGTATCAGTTTTTTAATTTTGACATTCAGCAAGAAAAATAAAGAAAAAATAAATTCTAAGAGCTTCATTTTCCCAACAATTCTAATTAATTCTTTTTTATTGGGAATTCTATGGGTAACCAATACTTGGAATGTTCCCTTGCAAGCATTTTTAATATTTATTTTTTCATACACTTTTGTGATAAATATTGTAGGAAAGATAGGTGCTTTGAAATATTCTATTGGCTACACCTTGGTATGTATCGTAATCGCATACGTTTTATTCTTGCCTTTTCATAATTCTTTTGTTTCACCATTTTCAGGGTTTGAATTAAATGAGTTCAAAACAAATATTGGAGATTTTCTAGAAATACACTTTCTCAGCATTTTTATAATCATAATATTCTTTATCACAACGAAACGCTCTATTCTTCAACAAAAAATGAAAGAGTCTCTCTACTTTAAACAAATGATTCTTATTTTAATTTCAGGGTTGCTGATAGCTTTATCTGTAGAATTATTTAAAGCAAAAAATGATATTGGCAGAATGAATACTTTTTTTAAGTTTTATATTCAAATTTGGATATTATTGTCCATATCAAGCTCTTATCTCTTGGTTGAAATACTTCAAAAATTTAAAAGAAAATGGCTCAGGCCTATATTCCTACTGGTAATAAGTTCGTTTGCATTTATAGGATTATTATTCCCAGTTTTTGGAACAATGAATAGAATAAATGATCGA
Organism: Dehalococcoidia bacterium; assembly: GCA_002700125.1. GTDB lineage: Bacteria > Chloroflexota > Dehalococcoidia > Lucifugimonadales > Lucifugimonadaceae. The sequence goes on along the minus strand of PACM01000012.1, from coordinate 13,770 downwards.
TTCACAAATACTAACTTCTCTCTAAACGGAGCACTTTATGGATCGACGGCAGAATATAACACTTTAAAAGGAACAATTAAATTAAAGTCCGATTTTGAAGCATTCACTTGGATGCGTGAAAATATAGAAAATTCATCTATTATTGCTGAAGGAATTGCTCCTCTTTACACATGGGGTGGAAGGTTTTCAATTTATACAGGATTCCCAACTGTTATTGGATGGGACTGGCACCAAGTTCAACAGCGTCAATATAACAGAAGTTTAATCAATGAAAGACAAAATGACATTAACGAATTCTATACATCTACAGACATAAACAGAAAGTTAGAAATCATCAATAAATACAGCATCGAACTTATAATAATCGGCTCTCTGGAAAGAATATATTATCCCGAGGAAGGAATACGCTCTCTGAAATCTTTAGAAGAAGAAAAATTGATGGATAAAATTTATTCCAACGAAGAAACAACAATATACAGAATGGTTAAAAAATAAATTCAAAAATGAAAAAAATAAAGAATATAAAATATGTTTTTTTTGATCTCTATAATACCCTTGTCAAGTTTCATCCTGACAGAGAAGACACTCAGGTGTATGCTGCGAAATCTGTTAATTTCAAGGTTGCAAAGGATCAAATGAAAAAGGCTTTATTAAAAGCTGATAGTTGGTTTGCATCCGAAACCGCTTTCAAGTCTGTGCATCTGCTCAACAAAAGAGAAAAATTTATTTTCTTCTGTAATTATGAAAAGGAAATAATGAAAAATTTAAATATTGATATTTCTGAAGAACAAGCCATGAAAATGTGGCAGTATGTACGCGATGAAAAAAGCTCATTGGTAATTTACGAAGATGTCATAGATTGTTTTAAATTTTTGGTGAAAGAAAAATATATCATTGGCATAATAACAAACATCGACTCAAGCGGAGTAGCACTTCTAAATGAATTAAAACTATCAAGATATGTTAATAAGGTGATTACTTCAAAAGACGCTAATGCATCAAAGCCAGATCCCAAAATTTTTACTTTTGCTTTAGAAAAATTTAATGCCAAAGCATCAGATTGTTTGTTCATAGGAGATCAAATCGAAACTGATGTAAAAGGAGCCTTAAAAATTGGAATGATTCCTATCCTAATAGACAGGAATCATGAATTTCACGCATTTGACAAGTACTTAAAGATATTTAACTTGAAGCAGCTAGAACTTTATCTTTAAATATTCTAGAAATTGAAGCTCTTTTTCAATTCCAGTGCTTTATTTAAGAGCAATGTCAATTCTTCAACCTGAAGTGTTGAAGGAATTCTAATTTGCTTGTCTGATATTTTAGAGTCGCTAGGAAATATTGATTTTAAAAAATTGATAACATCTCGGACAGTGAAATCAAATAGTATCACGCAGAGATTATCAGTGATCTTTATAGAATTTATCTTTAATTCTTGAGCAATGATTTTTATTTTTTGATAATTAAGTAAATTGGAAACTTGACATGGAGGTTGCCCAAAACGATCAATTAATTCTTCTAGGTAACTCTCTACTTGATCAACAGAACTTAATGCAGATATCTCGCTGTACATCTGTAGTCTTGTTTCTAAATCAGGAATATAANCTTGAGGGATCCCAATCTCCTCATGCAAATCTAAATTAACTTCCGATTTTCCTCCGCTCCATAAGTCTTCTCTTGCATTCAGTTCACCATTTTTTTTGGTGACGGCTGTAGCCAAAAATTTCATATACAAACCTAGCCCAACAGAATTAACATTCCCGCTCTGCTCTTTTCCTAGTACATTGCCAACACCTCTGATCTGCATATCTCTTGTAGCAATCTCCCTGCCTGCACCTAAATACTGAAACCTAGTAATTGCTTCTAATCTTTTCTCTGTTTCTTCGGTAAGTTTTGCTCTTTTGGGTACCATAAAATATGCATAAGCTTGATTTTTTGATCTACCGACTCTTCCTCTCAATTGATATAACTGAGCCAGACCCATTTGATGCGGATTTAGAATTACAATCGTATTTACATCTGGCATGTCTATTCCAGATTCTATTATCGTTGTGCAAACAAGGACATCAAATAATTTTTTCGAAAATGATCTCATCACCTTTGAGAGTTCAGAACCTCCCATTCTACCGTGAGCAAAAGTAATCTTTGCCTCCGGAACCAATTGTCTTAATTTTTTAGTCACGCTTTTAATCTTATTCACTCTATTAAAAACTACAAAAACTTGTCCGTTTCTATCTTTTTCTCTCAATATGACTTCACGGATCAATTTTTCACTTTCTTCGACGGTGTATGTTTTTACAGCCTGGCGATCCATTGGTGCTGTTTCTATCAAGCTCAAATCTCTAACACCAGAAAGTGCAAGATTCATGGTTCTAGGTATTGGTGTGGCACTTAATGAGAGGATATCTAAATTTAATCTTAATTTTTTTAGAAATTCTTTGTCGCGGACTCCAAATTTATGCTCTTCATCGACTATATACAATCCTAAGTTCTTAAATTTCACATCTCTTTGCAACATTCGGTGTGTGCCTATGCAGACATCTACAGATCCTTCTTTTAAATTCTTTTTCGTTTCCTCGATTTCTTTGTTACTTCTTAATCTACTCAAACTTTCTATAGTCACAGGAAAAGGGCTCATTCTAGACTTAAATGTCTCATAGTGCTGTTCAGCCAAAACAGTAGTAGGAACTAGAACTGCTACTTGTTTACCGCTCTGAACAGCTTTAAAGCTTGCCCTGATTGCTAGTTCAGTTTTACCAAAGCCAACATCACCACATAGCAATCTATCCATTGGATTATTTTTTTCCATGTCTTGATAAATCTCTTTCATAGATGATTCTTGGTCTGGAGTTTGGTTGAAGGGAAAGCTAGTTTCTAATGCTAATTGCCAGTCATTGTTCTTTTGGAAAGAAAAGCCTCGTATTTTTTTTCTCGAAGAATGCAACTCCAAAAGCTGAGCTGCAAGTATTTCAGTTGANTCTTTAACTTTTTGCTTTTGCTTCTCCCATTCTTTTCCATGAAGTCTATTTAATTTAGGAGTATTATCTTCTCCTCCTTTGTAAAGATCTATTCTGGATATTTGATCAGCAGGAACAAACAATTTATCTTTATCTGCATAATGCAACTCTAAATATTCTCTGTCTCCATGGCCCTTGAGATTAGTCACCCCAATGAATTTTGCTANCCCGTGATCTTCATGGACGACTAAACTGCCAGGATCCAAAAGACTTAGTTTTCTGGATCCTTGAATTTTTCTTCCAACACTTATATTTCTTGAAGAGATACCAAATAATTCTTTGTCACCTAAGGCCACTACATTAATATCATCAGAAAATTTAATACCGAATGAATTATTAAGAGGTTCATGTTGAAAAAAAATATGATCGGATTGCAGATTTTTCCATTTTTCGTCTTCTTCTATTCTATTTTTCAAGCTGTCAATGTTTGTAGAAGAAACCAAAATTACAGCATGGGAAGAATACTTTTTTATTTGGGACAGAGCACTCGCTATTGGATCAACAGTAGAAAAATTTGAACTTGAAAAAATATCTAACGATGTCAGTTTGATATCAGTAACATTTTCAGTTTCTCCAATTTTGAAATTTTGAAATTTTATAATTTTATTGAATTTATTCAGTTTAGATAAAGTTTCATTAGCGCTGAAAGTAAATTGACTGTTTATTTCTTGAGAATTTTTTTCTTTCGCTTTAGAAGAAAATCTATTCAAATATTCTTCCAAAGAAGATTCAATGGCAGAAGGATTGCTCATGATTAAAATTGAGTGTTCATTCAAAAGATCGAGGGCACTTCCATTAAAAAAACGATTTGGAGTATTGTTTGCAGAAGGATGTATAGTTTGCTTGGCAATTCGTATATTGGCAGTATCAATGGACTGAATAGTGAGCTGGGACTCTGTTTCAAAAATTCTTAACTTTTCAATCTGGTCTCCAAAAAAATCGATTCTCATAGGATTATCAAAACCTACAGGAAAAACATCAATGAGATTTCCTCTTACACAAAATTCTCCAAGCTCTTCAACTATATGCGTTCTCTCGTATCCAAGATAAATCAGTTGATTTATTAGGTCTGATTGATCAATCTCTAATCCTAAATTTACAGCTATTTTGCCGTCTTTTTCCAAATAGTCTATCTCGGGTATTTTCTGTGATAAAGATAATATAGAGGCTACCATCACTTTTTTTTGNACATTGNNGTCNATCAATTTTGANAAAACTCCATTTCGNTCAACATTTGATNTGGAACCTACTTCTAANCCACTTAATGGGTGAGTTTCGATTTCAGGTAAATGAAAAGNCTTAAAAGTGNCAAACGTTAAAAGAGAAATATCTTCGTATAAATCAATTGCTTTTTCAGGTGATTCTGTAACAAGGATAATATCTTCTTCAAATAAATTTGCGACAGAGGATGTCAAAAATGCGGTGCTTTCATAGGGTGCAAATAGGTTAAAAATAGATCTTTTTTTATGCTTAAATGATTTCAGCTTGCTCAAGCTGGAATGCATAACTAAGCTTAAAAAAACATCAGAAAACTTGGCGTTTCTTTCAAATTTTATTTCTGGCTTCAAAATTTTAATCTATTTACTTTGGCTATAAAACTATACTTAAAGTCTATTCTAATCTCTAGGCTAAACCTGTATCCTCTTAAACTATGATAAGAATTGTAGTAAAAATTGGTTCCCAAATCATTGTAAATAATGAAAAAGAAAAAACTAACAGTATCCTTGAAAAATTAGTTGAAGAAATGGTTCATCTAAAAAAAGAAGGATTCATTTTTACTATTGTAACTTCAGGAGCAGTTGCAATGGCAAAACATCATATTTCAAACAAAGAGGATGCTTCAACTTCTTCAAAGCAAGCCTTAGCATCAATCGGTCAAATATATCTAATGAAGAAATATAGTAAATATTTTGACAAATTTAACATTAAATGTGCTCAAGTACTTGTAGGAAGAGAAAATTTCAATTCTAGAATTGCTTATCTTAATGTAAGAAACACACTAGAAAAACTTTATGATCTCAACGCAATACCAATCATCAATGAAAATGATGCAGTATCAACTGAAGAAATAGAAGGTCAATTCTATGGAGATAATGACAGATTATCTGCCATAGTAGCAAATGCAATAGATGCTGATTTACTAATTTTATTCGGTGAGATGGATGGATTATATTCAAAAAATCCTGAAAAAAATCCTGATGCAAAATTAATCAAAGACATTAAGATAATAGATGAAAAAATTATATCTTACGCGGAAGATTCAGAAAACGAATTCGGATCAGGTGGAATGGCAAGTAAGTTAGAAGCTGCAAAAATATGTATGAATTCAGGAATTGGTTGTGTAATTTCCTCTCCATATCAGAAAGGCATAATAAAAAAAATAATTCAAAGAAAAAATGTGGGGACTTATTTTCATCCTAATTCTTCAAAAATAGAAAGTAAAAAAAGATGGTTATTCACAGGAATTTCTGAAAGCAAGGGTGCATTAATAATTGACGAAGGGGCTAAAAGAGCGATCATTGAAAAAGGTGCGAGTCTTTTACCAGTTGGAGTTGTTGCGGTTGAAGGGAAATTCCAAAGAGGCGACATAATAGTGGTTAAAGACTCTAAAATGAATGAAATCGCATGGGGCATTATAAATTATGATTTTGAAGATACAAATAAACTAAAAGGAATTGATTCACAAAAAATAGATAACATCATTAAAATAAACCATGGATCAGAAATTATACATAGAAACAATCTTGTCACATTAAATTTTGCCGGCGAGGTAGCTTGATAGATTTAGAAAAAATTTGTAAAAATGCAAAACGCTCTGCCTTCGAAGTCTCGGTGCTCTCTAATGGAAAAAGAAACATTATCTTAAAAGATATTGCGGATTCAATTAAGCGAGAAACTAAACATATCTTGAAGGCTAATGAAGCCGACTTAAGAAAAAGCAGAAACCTTCAGAGTGAATTAAAAGATCGCCTAGTTCTAGATGAATTCAAATTAAAAGATATTGCGAATTCAATTAAAAATATAATATCTTTAGAGGACCCTTTGTTAGCGAAAGAGCGTTATACACGAGATGACGGTCTAATTATCGTAAAGCAATCAATTCCTGTCGGAGTCATTGCCGCCATCTATGAAAGTCGCCCGAACGTTACAGCTGATATTTCTTGCTTGGCAATAAAATCCGGAAATGTAGCAATCTTGCGAGGTGGCAAAGAATCCCTGGGAACGAATCTTGCCTTATTGAAAATAATACAGAATTCTTTAAGAAAAAATGGTGTCAGTCCTAACGCAATTCAGTATGTTAGAGATCCTGATAGGAGGCATATCAATCGACTTCTGGAAATGGCTGATTATATTGATTTAGTAATACCAAGAGGTGGCAAAAAATTAGTTAATATGGTGTCAGAAAAGGCAAAAATGAAAGCAATATTTGGTGGCATTGGCGTGTGTCATCTATATATTGATGAAAAAGTCGAAGAAAAAATTGTTATCCCGATTATAGAAAATTCCAAAACTCAAGCACCCAGTGTATGCAACGCATTGGATACGATACTTATTCACGAAAAACAAGTAAAAAACTTGCTTCCTGAAATCCTAAATCATTTAATAAAAATAGGTGTTGAAGTTCGGCTTCAATCAAAATTATTTAAACATTATAAAAAAAGTACCTCATCTAAACTTATAAAAAATGCAACAGAAAATGACTGGGGGCAAGAATTCTTGGGATTGACCGTTTCAATCAAGTCTGTTCCTTCAATAACCAAGGCAATAGAGCACATTGAGGACTACAGTTATAGTCACACAGATGCTATAGCATCTAATATTAAAAAGAATCAAAAGTTATTTGTTGAAAGAGTTAATTCGACTGCGGTAATGATAAACGCATCAACAAGATTTAATGATGGAGGTCAGTTAGGGTTGGGAGCAGAAATAGCAATCAGTACGGAAAAGTTATCCCCACGAGGTCCTTTGGGATTAAACGAAATTACAACCTATAAGTGGGTGATAAAAGGTGAAGGGCATATACGCTCCTAATATCTCTGAAATAGCTTGCCCCACTTGGACTTCATGGCCTTTCTGATCCTCGATTTACCAATAAATCTCAACCAATACTTATTGTGATATACGTCAGAGGCAAAGAAGGCCCAAGGGGCAATTTTACTTCTCAATAAAAACTTCTCTAAAGGTTTTAACGGCCCCCAATAGATAAGCTTTTGCCCTTTACTTGCAAAAGTGTTTTCATTTGCAGAATAGTGCCAATTTACTGATGAGACATCTTCTCCAATTATTCTAATTTCTTCTGGTTTTGCTACACCAAGCTTAAGCTCATGTGCAATGCGTAACTTTTCAATTTTCATAGGATCGAATCCCATCATCTTTGCTACTACAGCATCAACGGCTACTTGATCGTACCCTCCAACAATTATATTTTTTTCTTTTATTCTCATTGCTCTTGGACCAGGTCCATCGCCCGAAAATGCACCATCTGAAACAGCAAAAATTTTTTTATGGATATCTTGTTGAATGACTAAAAGATCTACGAGTGTCTTATGAATGTCTGCGTGTGTCCAATGTCTGTTATAGTTCAAAAGTCCTCCAAATGCGTTTTTCATCGCGCCTGTCATTGTTGTAAAAACATGGGTTTTCATAGTAGGCAAATGAATTATGTTGCTATCATAAAATGTTGAAGGTATTTTTATCCCATCAGGAAATATTTTATCTAGGATCAAAAGTTTTCTTTTAGGTTTATAATGAACCCACTCAGATTCAGGAGCATCTAAAACCACATACTCAATTCCATACTTGTCTTCAACATTTTTATGTTTATTCTCAATCCGACCTCTTTCTGGATTCACGACAACCGTACCATTATGTGCCGCAATAAGTTTGTTGATACCACATCTTTTAAGTTCTTTGATGACTCCTTCTAGCTGCCAAGGTGCAGTTGAGCATCCTGGATAATATCTGTCCCAAGAAATATTTACTTTTAAAAATGTTTTAGAGGCTCTGTCAAAAACTTTGTCTATTTTTGCCTCTCTCAAAATCCAAGCATAATCCTGAAGAACACTTTCAGGAGTTGTCTTCACTATGAACACTTTACCGTTATTTAAATCTTCCATATTTAGTAATATATATTATTAATCATCTGATTTTAAAAAAATGATAGATTCTCACACACATATACTTCCAGAAATGAGTCAAGCTTTACATAGGAAAGAAAGGCTTTTTAAGATTCTTTTCAACGACGGTCAGCCAACTTCTTCATTATCAGACTTAATTGCATCTATGAAGATTAATAAAATTAAAAAATCAGTGGTACTTGGATACGGCTGGACAGATTTTGAAACGCTTCGAATTTCAAATACTTACAATCTTTCTGCGAGCAATGATTATAAGGAGAATATAATTCCATTCTGCTCAGCAAATCCCAAGTTTGGAAAAAGAAATCTTGAAGAACTAGAAAGATCTATAAAATCTGGAGCTAAGGGCATAGGTGAAATACATCCTGATATTCAGGACTTGGATTTAGCTGACAAAAATTTATGGTCAGATATGATGACCTTAGCAAGAGAAAATGGCATGCCTCTTCTAATGCATAGTTCTGAACCTNTTGGGCACCTATATCCAGGCAAAGGCAACACGACTCCTAAAAAACTTTATGATTTTATCCAACTATTTCCAGAAAATACAATCATACTGGCTCATTGGGGAGGAGGGTTACTTTTCTACGAATTAATGAAGGAAGTAAAGCAGATTTCTAAGAATGTATTCTACGACACCGCCGCTACTAGCTTTCTTTATGGATCAAGAATATTCCTAGTAGCAAAACACTTGGTCGGCTCAGAAAAAATAATTTTTGGAAGTGATTACCCTCTCTTGAATCCTCAAAGAATATTAAAAGAAATGGAAATTTTAAGTAAAGAAGAAATGGAAAATATTTCTTACAGAAATATAAAATCTATCCTTTCAATATAGCTATGAAAGTAAATGAATATGTACTTGTAACCGGTGCATCAAGCAAACTTGGTAAACTAATTGCAGAAATTTTGGCAGAAAAAAATTATAACCTGTTACTCCATTATTATAAATCTAAAAATGAGACTGTTGCCCTCGCAAAAAAGCTAGGAAAACAATTTAAAAATCAAAACTTCCAAGTTATGCATATAGATCTTTCAAAAGAATATAGCACAAATACATTTACCAAAATACTTTACTCAAAGGTCAAAGATATAAGTGGAATTATCAACAACGCATCAAGGTATGAAAATGACCAGATAAATAATTTTGACAAAGACAATTTTGAGTCAAACATAAATATCCATTTCAAAAACCCTACTGCCTTAATTTCTGTCATTTCAAAAAAACTATTAAGTCAAAATAAACAAGGATTTGCAATAAATATTACAGATAAAATGCTTAATAGAGAGAATTATTTCTCCTATAATGTTTCTAAAACACTTTTATCAAATTGGAATAGCAATAATATTGAAAAAACTGTGAAAATAATTGAATTTAAACCCGGCAATTTAATGCCTTCAAAAAATTCAAAAAACATTGTGCGCAATTTCAAACAAAAATTTAGCGAGTTGATAGAATACAACGATGGATATATTCGGAGATAATAAATTTAATGAAAATAGCTGGGAATTTTCAACACATGCAAAGGGGCCTCCTGGAAGGATTGAATTCACAGCTGAACAGCTAGCTTCTGAATCCAGCGGGAATCTTTTTGCGCAAAGCCAGAATGTTGGGATGGGGTGGGATCCTAAAAAATTGTGGGGCACACAATATATGATTCTGAGTACTCTGGGAGGCATGAGAGGTGACGATGGAAGACCTATCGCTTTAGGTCATCACACTGGGCATTTTGAACTAGGAATGCTTATAGAAGCTGTGGCAAATGAGATAAGGGATAATAATGGAATACCTTATAGTGCTTATTGCTCAGATCCATGCGATGGACGAAGCCAAGGAACCTCTGGAATGATGGATAGTCTGCCGTATCGAAATGATGCTGCAATAGTTATGAGAAGGCTTAGCAGATCGATTCCTACCACCAAAGGTATAATGGGAATTGCAACCTGCGATAAAGGTTTACCGGCAATGATGATGGCATTGGCAGGTACTCCTGATAAACCCACGATTATTATGCCTGGTGGCGTAACTTTGGCCGTAGAAGATGGTGAAGACACTGCCAAAATACAATCAATTGGATCCAGGTTTGCCCAAAACGAAGTTACTTTAGAATATGCACAAGATATGGGATGCAGAGCGTGTGCTTCACCTGGAGGAGGATGTCAGTTTTTGGGTACTGCAGGAACCAGCCAAGTCATTGCAGAATCTTTAGGAATGACCTTGCCTCATGCAGCTCTCGCACCATCAGGAACAAATATATGGATAGATACTGGAAGAAGATCGGCTCTCGCACTGAAAAATCTTGTAGACAATAATATAAAGACCAGCGAAATATTAACAGATGACGCTTTTGAAAACTCGATGATAGTACATGCTGCATGTGGTGGGTCAACAAATTTGATACTTCATCTGCCTGCAATAGCCCACGCTATTAAAAGAAAAATGATGAAAGTAGATGACTGGACAAGAATAAATAAAATGACNCCAAGAATAGTAGATGTTTTGCCTAATGGTCCGGTAGGCTTTCCAACATCGGTTTTTTTCTCTGCAGGTGGAGTTCCTGAAGTAATGCTGAAGCTACGTAACGAAGGACTACTTAACCTGAGCGTAAAGACAGCTTCAGGAATGTCATTAGAAGAAAATCTTGATTGGTGGGAGCAATCAGAAAAAAGACATTTTGTAAGAAAAAGGCTCTTGGATAATAAAAATATTGANCCTGATGATGTTGTACATGATCTGGCAGGATCAAAAAGAAAAGGAATGACTTCTACTGTGACTTTTCCTATGGGCAATATAGCACCGGAGGGCTCCGTGGTTAAAAGCACTGCAATAGACAAATCGGTAATTGATGAAGATGGAGTATATAGAAAAACTGGCCCAGCAAGGATATTTATTTCTGAGTCGGATGCTATAAATGCAGTAAANGANACAGGTCCTGACAAGATAAATGCGGGAGACATTATGGTTNTAGCGTGCGGTGGGCCAAAAGGATCTGGNATGCAGGAGGTTGCCCANATAACAATTGCCTTAAAATACTTGAGCTACGGAAAAGATGTTGCCCTTATAACAGACGGAAGGTTTTCTGGTGTCTCAACAGGTGCCTGTATTGGTCATATAGGCCCTGAAGCATTAGATGGAGGTCCTATTGGAAAACTTCTTGAAAACGATCTTATAGAAATAATTATAGATACAGTAAATCTTGAAGGGTCAATAAATCTAGTGGGAAGGGAANGGAAAAATATGGGGTCTCAGTGGGGTGATAATGAATTACAAACTAGAGATCAAAGAAAAGATTTAAAACCTCAAGAAGGCATGCCTGAAGACACTATCCTTTGGGCTCACCTGCAATCTTTAAGTGGTGGCCCATGGAACGGTTGTGTTTATGACTTTGAATCTATAAAGCAGAATTCTAAAGNNTAGAAATCAGAGTCCAACCTTCCAATCTTCTTAGTATGAATCAACATATAGAGTTTAAATAACCAAGTAAAAAAATAAAAGACTATCGATCTATGAATTTGGATGATATTAAGTCAAAAATTACTGAAATTAGATCTAAGATAATTTAATGGCGACCCCGAGCAGATTCGAACTGCCGATCTCCTCCTTGACAGGGAGGCGTGTTAGGCCACTACACCACGGGGCCAAAAGATAACAATGCAAATATTAGCGTTCAAACTAACTTGAGGTCAAGAAATTATTATTTAAAATTTAGAAGCGACTCCATTGTAGCCCACTTGAAATGTCCCATCTGAAAATATTATAACCGGCGTCATTCTGCCACCCTTACATAAGTTTTCAACGTCTCTCCAATATTCAGGATCAACTAACAAATTAATGTTTTGAAATTTTTCACCGGTCAGCTTTAAATCGTCAATAAGCATCTCTGAAGATTCACATTCGGGATGGCTAAAAACTGTTTTCATTGCTGCTCTAAACCTACATTCATCTGTTTCAAGCAACTACTATATAACAAGAAGCCAACAAAATAACATAGAAATTTACTCTTATTATTTAATTTTTCCATCCTATTCAAAAAAATTTGACAATTATCTATTTTTATGGATAATTACCTAGTTGCTTAATTTTCATAAATCACAGGTGTTTCCCTGTAATTGAAACTGGTAATTAATCTTTGCAAAAAAATATATAGCACAATAATTTAAACCTCGAATCTTATTCGGGGTTTTTTGCGTTTATAAAGAAATGGAGCCGGCATTGGTACTAAGTATTCCAAAAAACAATGGCAAAAACCCATTGAAAGATTTCGGCCTGATTGATGAAAGTAGCTTTCATGCCCCTGATTTAGTTCATATTCAAAAAGCAAGTTACGATTGGCTCCTGGTTGAAGGCATAAAAGAATTATTTGATGAAATATCGCCAATAGATGACTCAAGCGGAGATAGATTCGAAGTAAGCTTTATTGGACACGAAATAAGAGAGCCCATTCGCACTGAAGAAGAATGCAGGAAAGAGGAAGTTACATATTCTGCTCCACTTTACACAACTGTAGAGTTAAAAATAAAATCAAACCAAGAAGTGAAACAGCAAGTCCTCTTTATGGGAGATATCCCCAAAATGACAAAGTTTGGAACCTTCATCATCAACGGGGCAGAAAGAGTTATTGTATCTCAGCTAGTAAGGTCACCCGGCGCATACTTTCAGGCAAACACTGATCCTACCACGGGAAGGATACTTTGTGATGCTAAGCTTATTCCTTATAGGGGGGCTTGGGTTGAAATTGAGACAAGCAATAGAAATTTAATAAGTGTAAAAATTGACAGAAAGAGGAAGGCGCCAATTACAACTTTCTTAAGATGTATAGGAATCGAAACTGATGATGAAATTTTGGACACATTCAAGGATGTAGATACAAAAGAATATCAGTTCATTAAAACTACTCTTGAAAAAGATAGTGCAGTTACTGATAAGAACGAAGCACTTATTGAATTCTACAAACGAATTAGGCCAGGTGAGCCTCCAAACTTGAACAACGCATCAAAACTGATAGATGATCTGTTCTTTAATCAAAGGAAATATGATTTGGGAAGAGTTGGCAGATATAAACTTAATAAAAAATTGAAATCAGATGAACCTCTTACTAATAGAACTATCACTAGAGCAGATTTAGTTAATATAATGAAGCATCTTGTAAAGATAAATAACGAAGAGGCTGAAGCTGATGATATTGATCACTTGGGCAACCGAAGAGTTAGAGGTGTTGGAGAACTAATACAAAATCAAATTCGAGTTGGATTAATGAGAATGGAGAGAGTTATCAAAGAAAGGATGACTACACAAATGGATCCAGAAGTGACAACTCCAGCAGCATTAGTAAATATAAGGCCGATAGTTGCGTCCTTGAGAGAATTTTTTGGAGGATCTCAGCTATCACAGTTTATGGATCAAACAAACCCTTTATCAGAATTGACACATAAAAGAAGATTGTCGGCTCTCGGGCCAGGTGGCCTATCACGAGAAAGAGCCGGATTTGATGTAAGGGACGTTCATCACAGTCACTATGGCAGAATTTGTCCAATTGAAACTCCCGAAGGTCCTAATATTGGCCTTCTGGGATCTTTGTCAACATACGCCAAAACAAATGATTACGGTTTTATTGAAA
>PACM01000011.1 GCA_002700125.1 Dehalococcoidia bacterium | reverse complement strand
TTATCCTATACTTTAGGAGAAAGATTAGAATCTACAATCGGAAATCCTAGTTTCACGGCTGCATACTTATCCTTGATATCATTTAGTTCCATTGGGCTAATTCTTAGAGACTTGCAAAAAAATTACTCCAATTCTGTATTTGAGACTTTCCAAAGACTGACGACCAGCAAAAAAACTTATTTTTTGATAGTAATGCTTGGGAATATAACTATATTTTGGGCAATAATGAATTCTGGTTCTAGAGGGTCAATGTTAGGGGTTGCTCTGGGGGTATTAGCAATCCTTATCTACTTATCTGCTTTCTACAAGAAGATTAGAATACCTTCTTTAACCATTTTAGGATTTGGTATATCCTTACTGATCTTATTCATAGTCTCGTCAAGTCTGGTTGAATTTCAAAGACAATCATTGAGAGTTGAAGTCCTTAGCAAGTATTTTCCTAGCAGTATATTTGTCGGCACTGTGGACAACGAACCTCTGAATTACGAGGTTATAGAAGCATATCCAGAAATAGTAAAAAACTTTGATGATCCCGAGATTAAAGAAATAATTGATCAAGCAACTAAAGACGTAGTCATTGAATCTTTTAGATATGGAGCTTCGGATGGCCCGGTACCGACACAAGCGAGAATAATAAAGGGGGAAAAGGAGTTAGATGAAATAAAATGCACAGATCAAGTTTTGGTTCAAGCCTGGTTAATGAGAGGTGCCGTTAGAGATGGATACCAAGACCTCTTTAGAGAATGTACTCCAATAATGCAGATTGCTTCTTATTTTGGATCTGGTGTCTCTTATATGTTGCGGTCAGGTCTCCAACTGGGAGATAGAGGTTATGCTTGGCAAGCTGCACTCAAAGGCTTCCAAGATAACCCTATCTTAGGAATTGGACCTGAAAATTTTCCAATCCTACATTACAAATATCAGAGAGCAGACGATGTTGATGACAAACCTCATCTCGACAGAGCGCACAACAGACCGTTACACATTCTAGCAACTTCAGGAATACTAGGATTCGTATCACTTCTATTACTATGGGGGTATCTATTAATTAGAACTAGTAGGTATGTATTTGAGAGGCGATCTGAGAATCTATTTTGGATGATGATGGGTGGGATGCTAGTCTGCTATTTTAGCTCTTCTCTATTTTTGTTTAGTATATCTTCAACGTATCTCCAAATAGTCTTGTTAATGGCCTTTTTGGCTAGAATGGAAAGCGGATTTCTTAACATTAAACCATTAACAATTGATTCCATTAACAGAGGCTCTTCTAAAGAGTCCATTTTCTTTAGAGAAACCAGTAGTATCGCGTTAGTTATATTAATCCCAGTAATTTGCGCCCTAATGATACGAAGTTATGTCTATATCCCTTTCAATGCAGCTAAAAATACTCCCCCTGTTGGATCCTACACTTCACTAACAGATATGCGAGAAAAGATTAATGGTTTTAAACCTCTAGCTAACTACGGAAGGCAAGAGATATTAGTCTATATAGGCGTTAAAGCAGAAGAAATGCTCTCTAGAACATGCGCTTCGGGAAAAACCTGCTTATCGAGTGATTACGCGGTTGTTAGGGATATAGTCGACCAAGAATATGCCAAAGCAATAGAAGTAGAACCAGATAATTTCAATATACATTTTGCAGCTGCTAGCGCAAAACTAAGAATGTCTCAATACGACCCAAGTAATTTAGAAGATGGAGCTGCAATCCAAGAAAAAATTGAAGAACTAGGGCCTCTTTCTCCCCAAAATCTAGAATTAAAAATTAGGATTGCTTTATTAAGAAACGATCCTGTGGCTGCAGAGCCATTGATCGAAAGATGGAGAGAGATAATGAGTTATGTACAAAATGACCACCTTACAGATTTCTGGGACGAAAGTCTTGGAATAGTGAAAGGAGAAATCCAGCCAGCATGGGAGGTTAATTGTAAAAATGATGTATACCCTGAAGATAAAGTAAAGTTTGAAGATGGAGCTGCTATGTATGTCACAAACTATGACAGTGGACTAGCAAGAGCAGTCAAGCAAGAAGGAAGTGGGAAAAAGGTGGCCGCAGGAGACAGTGTTAAAATTGAATATACTGGATGGTTAGCTGACGGTTGTATTTTTGACAGCACTCACGTTAGCGGTAGCACTTTAACCTTTCAGGTAGGTAGCGGAATGGCAATACCAGGGTTTGATGAAGGAATGATTGGACTAAGCAAGGGTAGTAGAGTTCGCCTTGTGATACCTCCTAGTCTTGGTTATGATAACACGGGAGTAGTAGGTCTTATTCCTCCAAATGCGACCTTATACTTCGAAGTCGATGTAATAGAAGTTAATCCTTAAGTAACTTCATCTATCTGGACGATCCCATCTTGCTGACAAGCTATTGAAGACTGACGTTAAGATTATTTTTAAATCAAAGAATAAACTCATTTTTTCTGAATATTCCATATCAAATTTTAACTTTTCCTTAGGCTCCAAATCATATGATCCTTTGATTTGAGCCAATCCAGATAATCCGGGAGTTACTTCTAATCTCTTATCAAAATCATTGATTTCAAGGACGAATTTTTCGTGTAGCTCTGGTCTTTCGGCTCTAGGTCCAACAAAGCTCATTTCACCTTTAATAATATTAATGATTTGAGGGATCTCATCTATTGCAGTTATTCTAAGTAAGCGACCAATCCGAGTAATTCTCGGATCATCTTTCTTGGACCATACTGCTCCAGTTATTTTCTCTGCATCAGGCGTCATAGTTCTAAATTTCATAACTTTGAAAATTTTTTTATTTTTTCCAATTCTATCTTGAGAATAAAAAATAGGACCACGATCCTCTAGCCATATTAGCGGAGGGACTACAAATATAACTATCAACCAAAATGGCCATAACAGAGGGAATATAAAACCTCCCAATATCATTGATAAGTCAAGAATTCTTTTTAATTTATATTCTTTGGGTCTCAAGATTTCCATCCTCCTCTAATCCATCTAGTAAGTCCGAAAAGAAAACCTAGCCCCCAAGAAATATGCATTGAGAGAACAACTATTGGAATAAGAAAAATATTAATTATTCTGGGAGAATTCTTCCAAATACTTATTATCAAAATAAGCCACAAAAATCCTACTATACCGATTATCCAATTTAAAACTTGATAATAAGGCAAAATTGAATAACCAATACCCAAAGAAACCAAAAATAATACAAATAATACTGGTGCTAGTTGCCTTTTTTTTAGAGAATCAGGATGTATAGATAATGTTTTGGTTTTCCATAAACCGTATCGAAAAAATTGTTTTACCAATCCAAAAAGTGAATTCCTAACATAGTAACTAACTTCTAGATTTTCGTTTACTGTGACAAGTTTTCCTGATTTTCTTATTCTTATGTTCAATTCATAATCTTCATTGATTTGAAACTCTTCGTTAAATCCTCCCAAGTTAACTAAATCTGATTTCCTCCAGCATCCTAGATAAGCAGTGTCAGCTTCCATATAATTTTCTTCTCTATCAAAATAATTTACATCAGAATTTTGTCTCCTATACTTTACTCCTCCCATGCCAAATTTTGAGTTCATAACAGTCGCCACTGCTCGAGTAAATATATTCGTTCCTATCGCTTTTTGAATAGATCCAGCGTTTCCCCCACGAGAAGACCGCGAAGCTTGATAGCAATTAAATATATAGTTTGGCGGATATCTACAATGAGCATCAGCTCTTATAATTAATGAAAATTCTGCTGAATCATTACTATTCTCAATACCTATATTCATCGCATAAGACTGATAAAGATTAGGGTTTTCAAGTATTTTCAAATTTATATGACTAAACTTCTCTTTAATAATATCAACAGTTCTATCGGTGCTCATTCCATCTACAATTATGAACTCAGTATTATCAATATAAGATAGTTCAAAACTATCAAGTAAAGAATTAATACATTCCTCTATGTAATCTTCCTCATTACGAGTAGGTATAATTACAGAAAATCCAAATTTTTTTTTATCCTCCATATTCAATACCAAAGCCTTCCATTATTTTTCTTTAAATACTTTAAAGCAAGAGAATTAAATGGCTTTCTTTCGAGAGAACTCAATCTTCTGAAGCCATCTGTAATGGCAAGAAAAAATTTTATTAATTGGAATTTGAACAATGACTTAAAAAAGTAGAATGAACACCAAATAAACAAGTGGATTATTAAATAGATTGTTGGTAAGTGCTTATAGGAAACCCAAATTCTATTTCTAATGCTATAGTAGGCTTCATCCTTTAATTTATTCTTTTTATCTACAACTGATTTCTTAGGTTCATGAATTATCTCAACTTCTGGAAAGTAGATTATCTTTTTGCCTTCCTTAATAATCTCTGAACTCAGATCTAATTCTTCTAAGCCATAAAAAAGTTCGGGGTCGTAACCTCCAATTTTTTCAAAAGTCTCTCTTAATAGAACGTGCCCGGCTCCTATATAATAAGATGTTTCAGTTTCTTTATCAGTAATATTTCTGTTAAGTAATCTTTTTATCCGATTAAAAGGAATTTGAAGTCCATCATTTTCTTTACGTAATATTATTTTAAAAGCCATTCCTGAAATTTCTTGTGATGAAGAAAATTTATTTAGTATTTTCTCTAGAGAAGTTTCATCAGTAAAATAAGCGTCGTCATCTAAGAAAACCATTATGGAATTCTGGGAACTTCTGGCTAGTTTATTCCTTGCTCCAGCTACACCTGATGGAGTGTTTGATCTTAACCAAGAAACTGGATGTCCTACAAATTTATGCTCAAGTTTCTCTCTTATATTGATTTCTGAAGCATCATCAAGAACCACTACCTTAACTCTGATTGATTGGTTGATAGCACTTTGAATCGCTCNATCAATTTCATCTATCCTGTCTTTAGTTGCTATTAATACTGTAACGTCCTCGACTTTATACATTCAATACCTCGAAAATCTAGCCAAGTATTCTCCAGCAGATTTTTTNACAGAAAATCTAGCCAAGTTAATATAAGCGAGTTCAGAATGATTTCTAGCCATTTCTTTGTTGTCTAAATATTTTTCTATCCCATTTTTCATATCATCTGGGTCGTTCGGTTTGGTAATAATTCCAGCTTCNCCGTCCAAGAGAATTTCTCCAAGTCCTCCAGCAGAACAAGCAGATATAATGGGAGTTCTAAGTGCTTGAGCTTCTACAGCAACTCTAGGTAAACCTTCCCAAAGTGAAGGGATCACCAACATTTCGGCNCTCTCGAGATATCCTAATGGTTGGTCTAAATTACCAAGAAATTTTACCTTATTATCAATCTTTAATTTGCGACTCAGTGTCTCTAGTTTAGACCTTTCTTCTCCATCTCCAATTATAATCAGTTGCAGATCTTTTTGTTCATCTAAAAGGCTAAATGCTCGTATTAGCAAGCTGAAATTTTTTTGTTTAGTTAAACGACCTAAGCCTAATATGTAGCTGAAAGCTGGATTTGTAAATTTCTCCTCCACTTTAATTTCATTCTGATTCTCAAAGTGAGGATTGTAGATGGAGCTAAAATTTTCAGTGAGACCAGTCATTTTCTTTATCTTTTTCTTTAGGTCCTCCGATTCAGCAATAACGTCGACAGAATCTCTTAAAACTTTTTTCCAAATCAATCTCCTAAAGAGATTATTCCTAGGAAACCCTTGAATACTGACAACAAAATTAGTATCAGATAATTTGCCTGACAATTTTAAACAACACCAAGCTAGAGTTGGCATCATAGAAACAAAAAGAATATTTGGACTCTTAGATTTAAGATANGANGATAGTGTGAATAATGTTCTNAAGGCTAAAAGAAATGATATAGCTCTGAAAACAAAGTAACCTTGAGTAGGTACATCCTTAAATTTAGTTGAAAGGTAAGTCAGTTTCATATTATTTAAAAACTCAAGACCTTCCCACTCTCTGTGTACGCTGAGCATATCTACATCATAGCCATTTTTTGAGAACTCTTGTCCTAATGCAAAAGTTGCCCTTTTTACTCCTACCGGATTCAAAAAAGGTGAAAAAACTGCGATCTTTCTTCTTCCTAATGTAGTCATAAAAACTTACAAACCTCACTCATAATTATTTTGCTCCTATTATTCCATGTATAATCTTCTGAAAGCTTTATAGCATTCAAAGAAATCTCNNTTCTTANATCATAATTNTNCCAAAGATATTTAGTTGCGTAAGCCAATTTNTGCGGATCATCCGGATCAAATAAGACACAATTCTTCTCTGATTCTAAAATCTCTGAATTCGAAGGTATATTAGAAGCCAGAATCGGAACTCCAGTAGCCAAATATTCGAACAATTTCATAGCAGATGTATATTCTCTGGATTTTTTTGATTTGCCACTTGACGGTAAAATCAAAATATCAGATTCAAGTAGTTGCAAAGGAACCTGATTCGGAGAAATTTGCCCTTCAAAGAAAACATTATCTAAATGATTGGACTTTGTTTGTTCAGAGTATTTGTAAATGTCTTCATCAAGTCCTCCTATTATCTTTATGTTGAATTCTGGCAATAACTTAGCAGAATCAATTAATAGATCCACTCCTTTTGCAGTACTCAAAGAGCCGCAATAAGTTATTAACGGTTTATCTTTGTTTTGTTTAATAACTGCCTTCTTATTAAATATCGATAAATCTACTGCGTCAGGAAGGATGCTAATAGTATTGGAAGCTAATCCTAATTCTTTTTCTAAATCTTTAGCCAAAATACTTGTAATAGAAAAACACTTAGTTTTCGTAGATTTTCGAATAGCATACTTAAAAATTCTTCTTGCAATCTTAGGTGGCATATCATGAAATTCAATAGCAACAGTAATTTTTCTTAAACTAGCAAGCAAGAAACTAAAAGGAGTATTGTCTCGAAACATTATAAGGTCTGGATTTAATCTCAAAGCTTCCCCTATAGATTTTAATCCCCATAGAAAATCAGTTACAAAAGATACAAATTTATAAATAAACCTTGGCAAAAATGGTCTGATTAAATATGGATCGACAAAATTTAGTGTTTTAATCTGAAATGTCTCCAGGACTCCATAAAAAATAAATATAGGTTTTTTATGGGAAATTTCCTTCTGGAAACGCTTGGGATGTATTAAAGTAATATCATGACCTAACCCTGAGAGTGCTTCATTCATTTTCATTATTTGAACTCCGTGAGCTTTCTCAGTCGGTAATCTAGCGTTTGTAATGTAAACTATTTTCAAAATATCTATTTAAATGGATAAAATCGTATTTTAAGTAAATTGTAGAGAAGATGACCAGAGAAATCATTTTTAATAACACTTTAGTAAATGATGCATCAAAATGTTTCGTCATTGCAGAAATTGGTAATAACCACCAAGGAAGCTTAGAAAATGCAAAAAAATTAATCGTTGCTGCACAAAAAAGTGGTGCGTCAGCCGTAAAATTCCAAAAACGAAATAATAAAGAGATTTTCACAAATGAAATGTTCACATCGTCATATGTAGGTCCTCAAAGCTTCGCAACAACATATGGAGAACATAGAGATAAACTTGAACTAAGTGACGATGATTTTAATAAACTATTTGATTTTTCAAAAAAACAAGGTATTACATTTTTTGCAACCCCATTTGACCTAAGGAGTGCTGATTTTCTGAATGATCTAGGCGTGCCTTGCTTCAAAGTGGCATCAGGAGATCTAACTAATATTCCCTTAATCGAAAAAATAGCGAAATTCAATAAACCTATGATAATAAGCACTGGAGCTTCTAATTTTTGGGAAGTAGAAAATACAGTTAAGCGCGCTACAGAATTAAATTCTCAAATTGTCTTAATGCAATGTACTTCAATATATCCAGCCAAACCGGCAACTATTAATCTGAACGTAATCAGAACTTATAGAAAAAAATTTTCAAATATAGTCATAGGGTATTCTGGGCACGATGCTGGAATCACGATACCAGTAGCAGCATATGCTTTAGGTGCAAGGTTTATCGAGAAACATTTTACCTTGGACAGAACTCAAAAAGGAACAGATCATCAATTTTCCTTGACACCTGAGTTAATGAAATATCTCGTTGATGAGCTGGAAAGCGTCAGATTATCTCTAGGAGATGGCAATAAAGTTCTCCTTTCAGAAGAAAAACTAGCTCGATACAAAATGGGTAAAAAAATTGTTGCGAAGAGAAAAATTATAGAAGGTACCTATATCTCCTTGGAAGATCTAGAATTCAAATCTCCAGGAGATGGTATTCCTCCTAATCAACTAGAAAGTGTTTTGGGGAAAAAGATCACTAGGGAGTATGTTAAAGAGGAAACCCTAGAGCTTAAAGATCTAGAAGATTAATGGATAAATATTCTAAAATAATTAAAGAGTTACACAAAGAAACAAAATACCTATTTAAAAACGTTAGACTAATTGCTTTCGATTTTGACGGAGTATTTACAGATAACTTTGTATATACAGATGAGAATGGACGAGAAACGGTTAAATCTTCAAGGCTTGATGGCATCGGATTAAACAAACTAAAAAATTTGAATGTTAATTCAATTGTTCTGTCTTCAGAAATTAATAATGTCGTATTAGAGCGAAGTAAAAAGTTAGGTATAGAATGTAAAAATGGGCTGAAAAATAAATCCAAAGAATTGATACAAATAGCTAGGTCACTTGATGTTGATTTAACCCAAACTTCATTTATGGGCAATGATATAAATGATATCGGTTGTTTAAAGATGGTTGGACTTCCAATTGTAGTACCAGATTCACATAATGACGTATTTGAATACAGTAAATATGTAACGACTGCAAAAGGTGGACATGGTGCCGTAAGAGAAGTTTGCGATATAATCGAGAGATTAAAACAATAAAACTTCTTTTTTATGAATCATAATAAAAATAATAAACTCTTTGACGTAAGAGAAAAAATAATAATAATCACTGGTGGAAGCGGTAACTTAGGAAGTATTTACGCTGAACATTTAGTCAACGAAGGCGCATTAGTTTATAACTTAGATATTAAAGACCCCAAAAAGAATAAAACATCTTCAGCAAAAAATTATAATTTTTTGCAAGCAGACTTGACAAAAAGGAATGCAATTAAAATAGCCCTGGAAGAAGTTGTTAAAACTTCTGGAATTCCAGATGCGCTGATAAATAATGCAGCACTTGATTCACCTCCAGGAGATCAAGCAATTATAAATGGCAGATTTGAAGATTACCCAGAAGATGCTTGGGACGACGTAATAGAAGTTAACCTAAAAAGTATCTTCTTATGTTGCCAAGTTATTGGTGCCAGTATGTCAAAGAACAATAATGGAGGGTCAATAGTTAATATATCATCACATTATGGCATAGTGTCTCCAGATCAAAGGATATACAGCTACCGTAAACAAGAATTTAATAAGCCAATATCCTACGCTACTTCCAAATCAGGAGTGCTCAATCTAACTAGATATTTAAGTACATACTGGGGATCAAAAAATATCAGAGTTAATACCCTAACGTTGGGAGGTGTTTTTGATGGTCAAGATGAACAATTCGTGAACAATTATTCATCAAAAGTTCCTCTTGGCAGGATGGCAACCAAAGAAGAATATTGTGGGGCAATTCAATTTCTAATTAGTTCAGCTTCCTCTTATATGACTGGTGCCAATTTAATTCTGGACGGAGGATGGACCGCATGGTAGTAATTCATGAGTAAAATCATAGCATTAATTCCTGCAAGATCTGGATCTAAAAGGGTGAAGAATAAAAATATAAAAGTTCTTGGTAAACATCCTCTTATTGCCTACACCATTCAGTCAGCAATAGAATCTAATGTGTTTGATGAAATCATTGTATCTACAGACTCTGTTGAGATTAAAGAAATATCTGAATATTATGGTGCTCGAGTTCCTTTTTTAAGACCAGCAGAATTCTCACAAGATACTTCACCAGATATACAATGGGTTAGGCATGCACTTGACTACATGATCCAACAAAATTTGGAATATGATTTTTTCAGTATTTTGAGACCTACTAGTCCATTCAGAAAGCCTGACACAATCAAACGAGCACTAGATCTTTTCATGACGAACAATTGTGATTCTTTGCGTGCAGTGGAAAAATGTTTACAACATCCGTGTAAAATGTGGACAAAAGATGGAAAATTCATCAAGCCCTTCATAGAATTATCTGATCTAGGACCGTTAAGCCAACCATTACACAGTTCTCAATATCCATCATTACCAGAAGTTTATGTACAAAATGCAAGCCTTGAAATAGCTCATACAAGAGTGGTATATAAAGATAGCAATATTTCAGGTGCGAAGGTTATCCCTTTCATAACAGAGAATGATGAAGGAATTGACGTAAATGTGGAGGAAGATTGGGCCTTAGCTAAAATAATGATAAACAATAAAAAGGCTGAATTGCCCAAGATAATAATACAGCCCTTTAATTAATCAGGAATGGAATTATTTTACATAAATAAGAAATATTTTGATGCTCTATTATCTCTTGAATTAAAGCCTCAACAAAAAAGTAAACTGTTTTCAGATCTATGCCGTATTAACATTTTATATATGATTAATAAGGCAGGTTCAGGGCATGTTGGATCATCATTCAGTTCTATAGATTTAATGTCATGGATTTTCTTGGAGTATGTTACCAAAGATTCCTCTAATTACTTTTTCTCTTCTAAAGGTCACGATGCTCCGGCAATGTACAATGTAATGATCTCGACGGGGCAGTTGGATGCTTCAATGCTACATAAATTAAGAAGAGTTGATGGACTACCAGGCCATCCTGATATAAGTACCCCAAACATAGTAACTAACACTGGCTCTCTGGGTATGGGGATTTCAAAGGCTAAAGGGTTGATCAAGGCTAATCGATTAAAAAACAGTGCCTGCAAAGTTTTTGTCATGACTGGCGATGGAGAACTGCAAGAAGGTCAAATCTGGGAATCTTTAAATAGACTGAGACAAGAAAAGATGAAAGAACTGACAATTATTGTAGATCACAATAAATTTCAATCTGACAGAAAAATTTCTACTACAAGTGATCTAGGCAGTCTTGAAACGAAATTTGAATCGTTTGGACTAAAAACAATAACCTGTGATGGAAATAATGTTGATGAATTTGCAAGTAGCTTAAACACCTTAATTGCATCAGGTGAACCTAGTGTTCTAATATCAAATACGGTTAAAGGAAGCGGTGTAAAATATATGGAATCAGAGTCATTATCTGATAAAGATTTTTACCAGTTTCACAGCGGTACAGTTAAACAAGATATATACGAAAAAAGTGTCAAAGAGCTTGTAAATAATATCAAGGATTTCATACAGAAAGAATCTATTAATTACGTATTCGAACTTACAACTGAAAAATTTTCAAACACCAGTTTCAAAAAAGAATTTAGGACTCAAAGCTTAATAAAAGCTTATTCCAAAGCCTTAATTGGAGAAGCAAAAAATAATAAGAAAATAGTCGCACTTGATGGTGATTTGATATTAGATACCGGATTGATAGAATTTGAAAAATTATTCCCAGAAAGATTCTTCGAATGTGGTATAGCCGAACAAGACATGGTTTCTCAAGCTGGTGCTTTGGCGCTTGAGGGATTCACGCCAATAGTTCACTCATTTTCTAGTTTTTTGACAAGTAGACCTAACGAACAAATCTATAATAACGCAACAGAAAAAACAAAAATCATATATACAGGATCTTTAGCAGGATTACTCCCTGGTGGCCCCGGTCACTCGCATCAAGCAGTGAGAGATATAGCAAGCTTATCAGGCATTCCAAATTTAGAAATGATACAGCCTAGCAATGAGTCAGAAACTACTTTAGCTGTAAAATATGCTCTGAATGATACATCAAATAATGTCTATGTAAGACTATGCTCAATTCCAGTAGAAATACCTTTTGAATATTCATCTAATCATAAAATAGAAAAAGGAGTTGGATCGGTAATTTCAGAAGGAGAAGAAATAGTAATTCTTTCATACGGACCTGTTTTATTAACTGAAATATGGCTCTCCAAAAAAATATTATCAAAATCTGGTATTAACCCCAAAATAATTGCTTTCCCTTGGCTAAATCAATTCTCAACCGAATGGGTTAAAGATCAACTTGATAATTACAAAACTATTATCACGGTTGACGATCACTATATTGAGGGAGGCTTTGGCGAGAAATTCATAGCGAATTATATTAAGACATCCGAAAATTATAATGGGAAAAAAATCTTCAGTCTTGGAGTAGACGAAATTCCTGTTAGCGGCACAAATCAGGAAGTTTTAAAACATCATAAGCTTTCATCACATGAAATCGCTAAGACTGTTTTAAGTTTGATTGAAAGATAGGCCATTAAATACTTTTTGGAGTGACCTTGTTAAATAAGATCTTATTTTTGTCTTAAATGCCAAGAATACAATCTCAGAGTGCCAGTCGAAAGTAATATTTTTAGAAATCAAGTTACTGTCCTTTATATACTCCATGATCTCTTTAACATCTTTCTGGTCTAAGCTCTCATAAAATTGTCTAGCGAATAAGCCAATTCTTAGTTCGTTTTTAAATATCTTGTCCCATTTCTTTGAATACTCAGAAAATACTTCTTTAGAAAACACATTGGACAATAAGGCTTTTTCAACAACTTCAGCAGCAATATCTGCAGACCTCATTGCAAAATAAATTCCCCCACCTGTTGTCGGTTTTACTTGCCCAGCTACATCCCCTACAAGCAAAGCCCTCGATTTGGATTTTTTTTGCACTGAATTAACTGGAATACCCCATGCAGATGTTCTGCCAGCAATATCAAAGTCAAATTTCTTTCTCATATCATTTGTAAAAGAGACTCCATCATCTTGTATTTTTTTTCGGCCTAGAATCCCACATAACCCTCTGCCATGTTCTGTTGGGACAACCCATCCAAAATATCCTTTAGGTAATGGATTTCCTGAAAAAACATTCACCTTATTAAGTGATAAATTTTTCACTTTGGTTTGGTATCCAAACATTGACTGATCACTTAATTCGAAACCAATCTTTTTAGCTAACTTAGAACCAAATCCAGTCGCTAAAATTAAAATATCCGACTCATATTGCTCAATATTTCCATTAAATTTTGCTTCAACGAATACTTTGTCTTCTGTTACTTCAATTTTTGAAACAAACCTCTCAAGAAAAACATTAGCTCCAAATTTTTCAGCCTTGAAAGCAATGTCTTTTATAAAATTTTCCCGGTCAATTATTAGGGCTTGAGTGGAGTCTTTTTCTATTTCTAATAAATAATCGTTGTCTGAGTAAATATGTGCTGAATTTACTCCTGAAAATACAAAGTCGTTTACTTCAGGATAATAACTTGACATCTCTGAACCTACTATCCCTGTACAAAGCTTATCACCTATATTCAAGCGATAATCTAATATACTTACTGAAAATCCTTTTTCAGAAATCTTTTTTGAAGCTTGTGCACCTGCAGGACCACATCCTACAACTAACACATCAGTTTTTACCGTCATGTTGGAAGACACCTTTTTAATTCTAATGATCCCATTCCCCCTGAATAAACCAAATAGTCATTATTAACCTATCTAAATTAATATATAATTATCGCTGTGAATAAAATGGAAACAGATTTATTGATAGCCGGGCAAGGTGCGGCAGGTTATTCTGCTGCCTTATACTCTGCTAGATATCAAGTAAATACCATCATTGCAGGTGGAGAATTTGGTGGCGAAACGGCAATAGGAGGGATGATAGAAAATTATCCAGGTATAGAGGCCGATGGATTTGACCTGATGATGAACATGAAAAATCAAGTGATGAATTATGATATCAAACTAATTGAAGAAGATGTCAAATCAATTGAGAAATATAACAGTATCTTTATTGTTAATACAGAAACATCTATTGTTGAATCTAAGGGAATCATCTTATGTGTCGGCAGAGAAAGACGCAAACTAGGACTTCCTAACGAAGAAGAACTTGTGGGAAAAGGGGTATCTTATTGCTCAACATGCGATGCACCGTTATACAAGAACAAGATTGCTGCTATAGTCGGAGGTGGAAACGCTGCCGTCGAGGGTGCAATTCTACTAAGCAAATATGCAAAGGAAGTCCATCTAATTTATAGAGGTGCAAATTTTCATAGGCCTGAAAAAATTCTTATCTCTCAATTAGAAGCATGTTCGAATATAAATATCCATTTTAACTCTAAAGTTGAAGCTATACTTACAGATAATGCAGGAGTTTCTGGCATAAATTTAACGACCAATACTCAAGAGTCTAAAATTATGATTGATGGGATCTTTATTGAAATAGGTGCAGATCCAAGATTAGAATTGCCCTATCAACTCAAACTAAAAATAGATAACTCTACAAATGAAGTAGATGTAAATAAACTGATGGAAACGAGTGTTGAAGGTGTATTTGCAGCTGGCGATTTAACCAACGCATCAGGCTCTTTAAAACAAACAGTAACTGCTGCAGGTCAAGGCGCGATTGCTGCTTTGTCAGCGTACACATTTTTAAATACTCATAAGTGATAGAATGCGTCGAAAAGTTGTTTCTATGAACTACCCCAAAAAAATCTCCATAAAGGTTCCTGCATCTACAGGTAACGTAGGTTCAGGATTTGACTGTGTTGGTATGGCAATGGATATTTGGAATGAAATTGAAGTTTCCTTCAATGCTCAAAATTTAACGATTGAGAATCAAGGCATTGACGTAGAAAAATACCAACAAATATCCCCAGAAGACAATTTTATAATTCAAGGAATTAGAGCAATAGAGCCAGATATTGATATTAATAAGATCCGTGTAATAAACAATAATAGGATACCTTTCTCTATTGGCTTGGGAAGTAGTGCCGCAGCATTGTGTGCAGGTCTCTCTATAGGGAACCTTTTAACAGATAAAAAAATAAATGAGGAAGAATTGAGCACGAAGGCGATAAACATTGAAGGGCATCCTGATAACGCGTCTCCTTGTTTCTATGGAGGATTGACTATATCTTCATTTGATCAATCTGGGAAAAGATGGATAACTAGAAAAATAGACTTACCCGAAGATCTAAATGTTGTAATATTTGTTCCAAATTTCACTTCAGCTACTAGAGAAAGTAGAGTACAACTTCCTTCTAAAATAGAAAGAAGGGATGTCGTGTACAACTTAAGTCGTGTTGCCCTTTTAATAGACTGCTTCATNAATAAAGATTTTGCACTGCTGAAACACGCAACTCAAGACTCCATACATCAAGATGTTAGATTTAAAAATTTTCCGGAGATGAAATCAGTGCTCAATGCAGCAATAAATGCTGGAGCTCTTGGAGCAATTCTCTCTGGATCAGGACCGGCCATAATGGCATTTTCTCAAGGCAATGAATTCACCATAAATTATGAGATGGAAGAATCTGCTCGCAAACATAATATTGAAGGAAATATTATTTTAACCCGCCCTTCTAATAAGGGAGTAACGATCACATAATACAAATTATGCATCCATCAATAATAGTTCAAAAATATGGAGGAAGTTCTCTATCCAACGAAAAAAAAATTTCTGACGTAGCTAAAAAAATAAAAAAATCACTTAAAAGTACAGACAAATTGATCGTAATAGTGTCTGCGATGGGAGATTCAACAGATGAACTTATATCATTAGGAAAATCATTTTTGAGTGACGACCCTGAAGATAACAATATGCGAGAGCTTGATCAACTCCTTTCTACGGGAGAAATTGTTAGTGCGTCACTAATGAGCATGGCCTTNAAAAAGATAAATGTTAAATCAATGAGTTTAAGTGGAAGNCAAGCNGGAATAAATACCANTGCTATTCATGGATCGGCCCGTATNTCGTCAATAAACACAGATTTAATNTACAAATACTTACAAGATAAGGATGTAGTTATAGTAGCTGGATTTCAAGGGATATCTGAACAAGGAGATGTAACCACCCTCGGTCGAGGAGGATCCGATACTAGTGCCGTTGCTTTAGCTGCAGCGTTAAATGCAGAACAGTGTGAAATATATACTGACGTTCAAGGAATATATTCAGCAGATCCGAGACTAGCCAAGAACAGTAAGCTGATAAAGAATATATCTTATGAAGAAATGCTTGAGATGGCTTCTTTGGGAGCGAAAATGCATCCACGATCCATAGAAATTGCTGCCATAAACTCAATAAAGATGAAAATTAAACATGCAGCAAAAGAGGGTGACGGTACTACTTTAATGAAGGATAATGATCTTATGGAGATAAGAAATGCTGTTACTGGAATACCCACCTCCACTGGTGTAAGTAAAATAACTCTTAATAACATAAGTGACAAACCAGGTATAGCTGCGTCGATTTTTTCTCCTCTAAGTGCCAAAGGGATAAGTGTAGATGTGATCGTACAAACTGCGAGTTCGGACCGTAAGACAAATCTAAGTTTTACAGTGGATGATAAAGACGTGAATCTATGTCTAAACGAGCTAAAAGAAAAGAATATTGCTTCGAATAAAAATATTAAGACCGAAAAAGGTCTTGGAAAAGTCAGTATAGTTGGGACAGGAATACAAAACCAACCTGGATATGCAGCAAGAATGTTCCAAATTCTCGCAAAAAAAAATATCAATATAGAAATGATTACAACTTCTGAAATCAGGATTACTTGTATTATTAAAGAAGAGAATTTGAGTAAAGCGGCCAGTGCCCTACACAATGAATTCATTGTCTAAGTAACAGAATATTACTCACAAATTTATAGTTATTAATTCTGAATTATATCCCCGCTATGTACTTTGAACATATCAGGTTTCTTTAGATCATAGTTGATTAAATTAGAATTTGGTGCTGTGAGAAGGATTTGCTCATAGTCAGAGATATAATCCATGACTGTTTTCCTTCTTCGCTCATCTAATTCTGAAAGCACGTCATCAAGAGCCAAGATAGGAGCTTGATTCTTGTTTTTGCTTATAACATTAGCTTCTCCCAACTTTAAGGCTAGCGTTATAGTTCTGATTTGACCTCTTGAAGAAAACTCTGAAGATGATTTGTTATTAACAAAAATCTCGAAGTCATCTCTATGGGGACCAATCAATGTAGTACCTGCAGCAATTTCTTTATCAGAAATCTGATTGTATAAAGAATGTATCTTCTCGATAGTAATATCCGTTCCAAAATCTCTGAATGAAGGCTTAAAAGAAATTTCCAACCTTTCATCATTTCGTACTAAATTAGAGAAAACTTTTATGGTTTCATCCCTGATTTGGTTCAATCTTTTCATTCTCTCTTTAAATATGATTGACCCATCTTCAACAATTTTTTCTGTCCAAAATTCAAGTTCTATACGAGTTGATTTTCTCAATTTGATCTCTTTAAGCACTTTATTCCTGCTTGTAAGCACCTTATTGTACCTTTGCAAAGCTCTTAGATAAGAATGATCTTGTTGAGAAATGTGTATATCAAGGAATTTCCTCCTTTCGATAGGATTTCCAATTATTATATTTAAATCTCTAGCTTCAAAAAGAACAACATTAAGCTTACCTATGAAGTCAATTGATGAGATATCAGATCCATTAAATAAATATTTTTTTGTTGTTCTGTTTGAANCTTTATCAAGATTCAAAATTAAACTCAAATCAAGAACGCTGTTGTCTTGATTAGCTATTCCTCGAACAAAAGAATCAGTACTATTATTGTCAAATTTGATTAGGCTACGAATTGATGAAGTCCGAAAAGATTTACCTATTGAAAGCGCATAGACTGCTTCTAAAAAATTACTTTTTCCTTGCCCATTTTCTCCAACAAAATAATTCAATCCAGTGCCTAATTCAATAGTCGAGTCAGAGTAATTCCTAAAATTTTTTAGTTGAAATTTCGAAAGATACATAGCAAACCTCACTCCAATGTATCAATAGAATCTATATTGTTGATATACCAATCATACGTTTTTTTAAGGCCAGATTGTATTGATACTTTTGGAGTCCATTGAATTAGTCTCTTCGCATTACTTATGTCTGCGAATGTCCTATCAACATCTAAGGGATGATTAGGTTTAAATTCTATATTAGCAGGTTTTCCCACAATATCTTGGATCAATTCGACAACTTTCATTAGATTGACAGGGTCAGATCTACCTAGATTTAAAATGTTAAATCCGTCCAAGCTGGAACTCGAAAATGTACCTTCACAAATATCAGTTATATAAGTAAAATCTCTTTTTTGAGAACCATCACCATAAATCGTTATAGGCTCTTCGTTAAATATTTTATGTATAAATTTCAGTATGCTCATATCTGGCCTACCGGATGGACCATAGACAGTAAAATATCGCAGTATTGATATGTTAATTGAGTATGTATNTGAAAAAAATTTACATATTTCTTCAGCTGCTAGTTTGGAATAAGCATAAGGAGAAATAGGAGTAGTTTTATCCGTTTCNTTAGAACTTTTTTTGTCTTTCAAATCTCCATATACACTTGAGGTAGATGAGAAAATAAAGGATCTTACTTTACTATCTTTAGCAATTTGAAGCAGATTGAATGTACCTCTAAGATTCACATTGTAATAGTCTGACGGAACCTCAAGTGATCTTCTTACACCAGCTAATCCTGCTAAATGAAACACGCTTTCTACGTCNCCTATTTTACTAACTTCATCCCAAGCATTNNGTACATCATATTTATCAGATATATCTGCTTCTAAGATTTTTATATCAATGTTCATCAATTGTTCGCATCTCCATTTTTTTATACCATTTTCGGTTCCTTTTAAATCTATTCCAATAACTTTATGGCCTTGTTCATGAATTTGATTGGCTAAATTAAATCCCACAAATCCTAAACATCCGGAGACAACATATATATTCTTACTCATAACATTTTTATATTATCAGNATCAGATATATTGCTTTAACTTTCTTATCGAAAGAAATAATAATAAGTTAATTAATATAGCTAAAACAACAATCATAATAGCTACGTCCCTGAAAAAACTTTCAGGGAACATTATCAAAAGAAAGTCTGTCTCTGGATTGAGAATCCAGAGATCATTAGTAAAACTAATTTGGTGGAAAATTAGAAAAATCTGATTGAATAAAAATATGAATCCTAACCCCAAAAAGATTAATAAGCATGAGAATAAGTAAAGGGAATATTTAAAGATGCTGACAAGTTGTACTGAAAAGTAATAAAAAAGGACAAACGAAAAAATACAGAAAATTATTGAACAAATTCTCCCAAAATTAAAAATAAAATTTATCAAGCTCTTTACATCTTGCATATGCAATATTTCTTTAGAAGAGTAAATAGCAACATCTAATAATTCTTGGTCCCCATAGAAATAATCACGTATCTTATCATTAGTGTCTCTTAAAGTTTCTTCAGACAAACCTGTCTGAAATGGAGTGTCATTTGACTCCATATTATATTCATATATCAAGTCATATCTAACTAATATATCTAAGGAAGTTATTACGAGAATTACTGGCAACAATAAAGATGTTATTGTAATAAACAATGATTTAGAAAAACTGTAGATAGACATGAGGTAACAATAACGTAAATTATGAAATCGACAAACAAAAATCTTAACAGCGACTTTCAAGCACTAATTGAGACGGCTCAATTTCTTAGATCAGAAAATGGATGCCCTTGGGATAAGGACCAAGACTCAGAGTCTTTAGAACAATATCTACTTCAAGAAACATACGAAGTTTTAGAAGCGATCGATAATAATGATTATGAGAATTTAAAAGAAGAGCTCGGGGATCTGATGTTCCAAATAATATTGCAGTGCATCATTATGGAGGAGGAGGAAAAATTTTCATTGGTCGAGGTTATAAATAGCGTAAATAAAAAGTTAATTAAGAGACATCCCCACGTGTTTGGAGAAAAACGAAGTAATGATATGGATACAGAAGCTGTTGAGAAGCAATGGGGAGAATTGAAGAAGAAAGAATCCAAAAGTAATGCTGAATACTTACGCAATATCACAAAAACATTGCCGACCCTTTCTTTCGCATTTGCTTTGATGAAAAAGACTGCAGACTTAGAAATGGATGTTGACACATCAAGAGAGTTTGATAAGAAAACCATATCCGAATTAATAGAAATTCAATTCAAAATATCTTCTGCTGCATCCAAAAAAAATATTGACTTAGAAAACGAATACCGAAAATATCTGAAAGTAAAACAATTAGATATAATTAAGCGATTATGAATAATAAATTATTCGATGAACTGAAACATTTACTTCCTGATTTTTCTGAAATTAATGATAAGGGTCACCTACAAATAAGTGGATTGGATTTAGTAGATCTTGTATCGAAGTTTGGATCCCCTTTATATATATACGAAGAAAATACAATAAGAAATCTTGCAAAATCATTTAAGGAAGAATTTGAATCTAGGTATAAAAATGTTCACGTTTCTTATTCATCAAAAGCATTTTCTAATCCTGCACTCGTCAAAATCTTGAATGAAGAAGGGTTGGGCATAGACGTTGTATCCAGAGGCGAATTAGAAGTATTGCTTAGGTCAGAATTTCCTATGAACAAAGTAAACTTTCATGGAAATAACAAGAGTGAAGAAGAGCTAGCAGAAGCAATAGATCAAAAAATAGGACTCATTACAATTGATAGCTTCCATGAGATGAATATTCTAGACAAACTATGTGAAAAGAGAGCAATAAAACAAGACATAATATTGAGGCTATCTCCTAGTGTTGACCCTCATACACATGAACTTACATCAACTGGAATTCTTGATACAAAATTCGGATTCTCTATAGAAACCGGTGAAGCGAAAAAAGCGTTACAAATTTCATCAAGGAAAAATAACCTAAATCTTAAAGGAATCCATTTTCATTTAGGGTCACCAATTTTTGAATTAAATCCGTATTCTCAAGCTATAAATTATGTATTTGATTTTATAAAAGAAAGTTATCCAAGTAGTTCAGATCTTGAAATCTTCAACGTTGGGGGAGGATTCGCTGTACCATACATTATTGATGATCAAAAAGTTGAAATTGAACACTATGCTGAAACGATCTGCAAATCGGTAAAGAAAAAAGTTGAAAAACTAGGTATGCCAGAACCTCAGCTAGTGATAGAACCAGGTAGAGCAATTGTGGCTAGATCTGGGGTTGCAATTTATACTGTAGGTGGAATAAAAGAAATTCCCAAAATAAGGACATATGTAAGCGTTGATGGAGGAATGGCAGACAACATAAGGCCTGCTCTGTATGGAGCAAAATATTCTACCATATCCGTAAATAAAACCTTAGAGCCTCATATTAATATGGTGACTATAGCAGGAAAATACTGTGAAACCGGGGACAAATTATCTGAAAATACCTTGTTGCCACAAGTAGAACCAGGGGATTTAATTGCTATTCTCACTTCTGGTGCATATAACATTTCAATGTCAAGTAACTACAATATGAGTCTTCGCCCTGCTATTTTATTGCTGAACAATGGAATATCAAAAGTCATAAAGCGAAGAGAAACCTATGACGACCTTCTTTCAACAAGTAATTTATGACTTTGGGAGGCTAATAATTTTTTTTTGGAATACTAAGGGACAAGACTATATTAAAGAAAGTTTGTCATCAATGCATTCTACTGACCAACTCCCTTGTGCCATTATATTTCAATCAGCAAGAGGATTTGGGAAAAAAACTCTAGCAATAGATTTTGCTAGAATGATCAATTGTGAAGAACCTGAAAAAAGTATAAATCATTCTTGTGACTCATGTGTCAGGGTTGAGAGTATGACTCATCCAGACTTAGTTATAATAGACACCACTTCTAAATGCTCGGATACATCTTGTAGGAGTTGTAAATCATCTAAAAGCATATCGATAAAAAATTGTGTGATCTCAGAGTTAATCATTAGTAAAGCAAAATATAAGCCGTTCATGAGCAAGAAGAGGGTTGTAATCATTGATGAAGCAGACAATCTAACCAATATCTCTGAAGAAAGTCTTCTGAAAACCTTAGAAGAAGAAAATGATCATCTAATTGTCATAATTCTTTTAAAAGATTTGAGCAAAATACAAGAGACTATAATTTCTAGATGCCAGACTTGGAAATTAGAGAAACTCACAAAAAAAGACTTAAAACTTTACTTGGAAGAAATGTACCCTGAAAACAAAAAACAGGTAACTGACATTTTATCTTTTGGTGAAACATCCATTGGAGAAGCCATTGAAATGATAAACCATCCAATAATTCTTGAATCTAAGAAGGGTGCGGTGAAAAAAATAATAAATATGTTAGATACAACGATGTTTGAGAAATTGAAATACTCAAAAGAATTATCAATTCTATTTAGAAAGGATAGAGAACTAGTGATGCAAGAAATAAATCTTTGGAAAAATCTATTCAGAGAACTACTTGTATATGAACCCTCAAGAGAATCTTCTGAAATAACAGTGTTAATAGAAGACCTATACAAAAAAATGAGTAAATTGAAAGTTCAGAGCAATTTAAAGAAGGTTATAAAAATTGAGAATAGCCTTGCTAGAAACGCTAACCCCTTGCTGGCTTTGGATAATCTCTTAGTTAGTTTGGAGGTGTAACTTGATAATATCGATCGATGGAGCGGCTGGAACTGGAAAAACTTCTGTAGGATTATTGACAGCAAAGAGATTAAATTTTCAATTTTTGGATACCGGGAAGATATACCGAGCATTCACCTTAAAACTGATTAACAATAAAGTTAAAAGTTTTGAGTTAAGGATAATATCTAAATTTCTTGAAACTACAGAAATAGATTATAAGTATGAAGACGAAATAGAAGAAATAATTCTAGACAATAAAAATGTTTCCAGCTTAATAACAAATAAATCAGTCGAACAAAATGTATCTCAAATATCTAAAATACCGGAAGTCAGAACAAAAATGACAACCCTACAAAGAAGCATAGTGAAAGGTAAGAAATTTATTGTAGTTGGGAGAGATATTGGAACAGTAGTACTTCCTCATGCAGATATAAAGATATTTTTAACTGCTTCTATAGAAGAAAGAACTCAAAGAAGATTAATTGATAAAAAAGGCGAATCTTATCAAAATGTATACGAATCCCTTAAATCTAGGGACCAAATAGATACTAATAGAGAAGTTGCACCTCTAAAAGCTCCGAAAGGGTCGACAATAATTGATACAGAAAACCTAGACTTAGGAGAAGTGAGCAACAAAATAATATCACTGATTAACTATGAACCTACTATATAATATTTGCTCAAATACTCTTTGGTTGAACCTAAGAATATGGACAAAATATAACGTTATCAACAAAAAATTTATCCCGTCCAGAGGGACGCTACTAGTTATTTCAAACCATCAATCTAATATTGATGCTCGATTATTAGGCGCATCTATAAATAGACGACTAAGATGGCCCGCCAAAATTGAACTATTCCAAAATCCACTTATGGGAAGATTTCTTCGTAGTTATGGAGCATTTCCAGTAAAAAGAGAGGCAGTAGATATAAATTCTTTTAGAAATATGAAATCTATCTTAACTGAAAAAAATGGAGCTTTAGCAATGTTTCCAGAAGGCACTAGAAGTACAAAAGGTTTAATTAAAGCAAAGCAAGGAGCAGCTAAAATTGCTAACATTTTAAGTCCGACGATACTCCCTGTTGGAATTACAGGTACTAGCCATTTGGAAGGGCTTTTTAGGGTATTTAACCCTACTGGAAATATAACTGTTACAATAGGCAAGCCTTTCAAAATAAATCCTCTTAATAAAAATAAAAGTGGTGATGAAAATCTTTTTGAAAATATTACAACTGAAATGATGAGAAGAATAGCACATCTACTTCCGCAAGAAAAAAGAGGAGTTTATTTAACTGAAAGTGATGAAAATTTCACTTTGACCTCAGAAGTATAAAACCATGTGCGGAATAGTAGGATATATAGGAACAGACAACGCAGCGATAATTTTAGAACGATTCCTAAAATCTCTAGAATACAGGGGATATGATAGTGCAGGAATAGCAGTATACGACAACATAAAAGGTCAGTTGAACATAAAGAAAACGATTGGAACAATAAATAATTTAAGTGAAGAGATAACTAAAAATCTCAAAGGCTCGTTAGGAATATCGCATACTAGGTGGGCAACTCATGGAAAAATAACAAAAGAAAATGCTCACCCTCAAACAAGCTCAAACAATAAAATCACGATTGTTCACAATGGAATTGTAGAAAATTATTTAGATCTTAAAGCTAATATGATAGCGAAAGGTTATACTTTTACTTCAGAAACAGACTCAGAAATTATAGCAAATTTAATAGATTCACATCTTGATAAAAATGACATAAACGAGGCACTAAAAATTGTTCTGAGTGAAATTACAGGATCTTCAACCATTGTAGGAATTAGCTCAGAAGATCCCAATTCTATCTTTGTAGTAAAAAAAGGGAATTCAGGCGGCCTAGTGATCTCTGAAAATGAAAAAGGAGAGAAAATAATTTCAAGCGATCCTTCAATTATCTCTGATTTTTCTACATCTTATCGTTACCTAGTAGATAGTGAAATTGCAATAGTATCTAGCAACTCAATAGACTTTGTTCAAGAGGTCTCCAAGCCTGAGTCAAGGCGGATAAATATAACTAAAAATACTATTATAAATGATGATTCTGTTTATCAATTTAAAATGGAGGAGGAGATATTTTCACAGAAGAAAGCATTAGAAGGACTGATTTCCAAAAAAAATTCTCTAATATTCAAAAAATTGGATAATTCGAAAATAGAATTTAAAAAAGTAGAAAGGATTTTGATAATTGGGATGGGGAGTTCTTTCCATGCTGGATTACTAGGTTCGAGCTATTTTGAAGCTGTATCGTCCATAAAAAGTGAAACAATTAATGCTTCAGAATTTATTGAAACTAAAAAAGTTATAGGTCCTGAAGACCTTGTAATAGGTGTTACTCAATCTGGAGAAACGGCCGAAACAATAAAAGGCCTAGAGTTTGCAAAAATAAAAGGGGCTCAAACAATTGCAGTAGTAGAGAAAGATGCTTCCCAAGCGTCAATAATATCTGATACTACAATCAACATTAGTAGTGGGCCTGAATTTGCAGTAGCATCAACTAAAACATTTACATCTTCCGTAGTCTCACTTCTATTGATGTCTATTAAGATTGCAGAAAAGAGAAATACTGAAATAAAAAACTTAAAAGAACTTTTAAAAAACATAGATATGTTGTCTTCAAAAGTTGGTTCTATTTTGTCTGATATCAGCTCTATAAAGTCACTTTCAAGAAAATTACATAATCAAGAGCATATTTTGTATCTGGGAAGAGGCCTCCTCTACCCTATTGCCCTGGAAGGAGCTTTAAAAATGAAAGAGGTCTGCTACATTCATGCTGAAGCTTATGCAGCTGGCGAGATGAAGCACGGGGTTAACGCCTTAATCGGAGATAATATGCCGTCAATAGTTCTAGCACCCAAAGGTTCTACTCATGCAAAAATGTTAAGTACAGTAAACGAGATAACAGCTAGGGAAGGAAGGGTAATTGGATTAGTAAGTAAAAAAGACTTAGAAATAACTCCATTATTAAGTGAACACTTAACAATAGAGAGTTATCACCCACTAGTAGATCCTATTTTGTTCGTTTTGCCACTTCAATTGATATCTTTATATTGCTCTCTTAGGCTTAAGATAAATCCGGATAGGCCAAGAAATCTTGCTAAAACTGTAACAGTTGAGTAGCTAAGACAGTGTAAGATATTATTATATTAGATTATAAATCATTGCTGATTTGTATACAGAATTTGGAGGTTTGTCATTGGATAAAAAGACATTAAATCTTATAAAAGAGCATCAAAAAAGTGAAAATTCGTTACTATCCCCATTTGCTGTTAATCCAGAAAAATCTATTGGGAGAAAAATTTCTGAGTCTCCTGATCCCGTAAGAAGTATCTTTCAAATAGATCGAGACAGAATAATACACACCAATTCATTCAGGAGACTAAAACATAAAAGTCAAGTATTTATCGCTCCGCTTGGAGACCACTTTGTAACAAGGCTGACCCATACCATAGAAGTAGCACAAATCAGTAGAACTATAGCACGAGCACTAAGGTTAAATGAAGACTTAACTGAAGCAATCGCCCTAGGACATGACCTAGGGCATTCTCCTTTCGGTCACGTAGGAGAAACAGCATTAAATGAAATAGCAAAAGATGGATTCCATCATAGCAAACAAAGCGTTCGGATAATTGAAAAATTAGAGAAAGACGGAATGGGCCTTAACCTAAATTTTGAAGTGATAGATGGAATAAAACGTCATTCGAAACCACAAGGTGAATTCTTCAACAAAAAGTTAGTTGAAGGGCTATCTCTTGAAGGACAAGTAGTTCGAATCTCTGATTTTATAGCATATGTAACCAGCGATATCAATGATGCAATTAGAGCCGAAATACTCAGCATAAAAGACATACCTAGATCCATAATTGATTCTATAGGAGACAAACATTCTGTCAGAATAAATACACTAGTTACGAACATAATTGAAAACTCAATCGACTGTTCTGAAAAAAGGATGCAATCTGAAAATCCTTGGATAAGAATGTCAGCTGAGTTAATCGAAACCGTGACAAGTTTAAGGAATTTTATGTTCCAAAAAATTTATCTTCCAGTTTCAGATTCTCTTGTAGCAAAAAGTTCGATGAGAATAATTGAAATATTATTTGAATACGTTATGGAAAATACAGAAATTATTCCTAAATATCTTGTTGAAGTCTCTGGTAATAATTATGAGAAATCCACGATAGATTATATTACTGGGATGACAGATAATTTTGCCTTAAGGTTTGCTGAAACCTTGGATCCTTCACTGGCATCAGATGTGTTTGAAGGAAGGATCTAATATATGTTAGTATTGTAGTATAAATTTATGACCGTATCTAATAGTAATCAACAAAGTTCAACGATTGTTGAGTTCATCAAATCTCAAATCGACATAACTGATTTAATTTCAAAATACGTAGACCTCAATGGAACGTCGAAAGTAAAGAAGGGGCTTTGTCCATTTTATCCAGAAAAAACCCCCTCTTTTATTGTTTATCCTGAGACTCAAACTTTCAAATGTTTTTGTGGATCTTGTGCTGGATTTAGTGGAGGAGATATTTATACCTTCATGATGAGAGTTGAAAATGTAGATTTTAAAGAAGCTTTACAGAAATGTGCTGAAGTTGCTGGAGTTTCTCTTCAAAAAAATAATAATAAACAACCAATCGCAAAATCTGATTTGTTCTCTGCATTAGAGGCAGCAGCAGATTTTTTTTACAGTTGTCTAAAAAGTCCTGCAGGAAATAGTGCTACTGAATATTTAAGAGCACGGGGATTTAACGATGATCAAATTAAACGCTTTGGATTTGGATTAAGCCCTCTTGGTATGATTACACTTGTTGATCATCTGAAGAAGGTAGGAATTAAGAGCTTGCCAGCTATCAAATCAGGGCTCGTCCAAAAATGGGCAGATGGATCGTGGCACGATTTTTTTCAAGAAAGGCTTACTATTGAAATTAGAGATGAAAATAATAACCTTGTAGGTTTTGGAGCAAGAACACTAAGTAATAAAACTCCCAAATATATTAATACGCAGC
Organism: Dehalococcoidia bacterium; assembly: GCA_002700125.1. Classification (GTDB taxonomy): domain Bacteria; phylum Chloroflexota; class Dehalococcoidia; order Lucifugimonadales; family Lucifugimonadaceae. Next base: position 9,236 of record PACM01000011.1, on the reverse strand, counting down.
AGACAGAAATATTTAATAAATCTGGATTACTTTTTGGATTAAATGTCTCTAAAGAAGCAATATCTCAGTCAGGTGAATGTATAATAGTAGAAGGATACATGGATGTTTTTTCTGCACATTCAGAAGGTTTCATTAATGTTGTTGCTTGTATGGGTACAGCAGTAAGTTTGAGTCAGTTGGATAAGGTGTTCGAGTATACTAACAGAGTCATATTATGCCTTGACTCAGATATAGCCGGGAAAAGAGCTACTGTAAATAATCTCATAAAAATAATTAATTCAGATCAAGAAATCAAAAGGCTCAATCGATCAGTATGGATCGCTAATATTTCATCTGGTAAGGATCCAGATGAAATAATCAAAAATAACCCTGATGATTGGAAAGAACTATTAAAAAATGCTATCCCTATACATCAACATCTCATAGAAAATATAGACCTGGCTTTCAACCTTTCTGACGAAACTCAAAAAAGAGAGGCAGCAAACACAATATACAAGCTAATTTTTCAAAACACAGATTCTCATATGCAGGATGAAATATTAGGCCGTTTAGCAAAAAAATTAAAGACTTCTAGAGAAAATCTTCCTGATCCTCAAGTATCACGTAATAAGATCGCGAGGTATCAAAGCATTCCTACGGAACGTACTTCAGAAAACCCTATAGAGAGTCACGTAATATCGCTATTACTTCAAAATGAGCAATTAATTGAATACGTCAAAAATCAAACGGAGGATCTATTTTCTGATCCGCAACTTAAAGCCATCTTTGATCAAATAAGAACAAATCATAAAAATAATACACTTAATTACATTTTTGATGATGTTTTGTCAGAGAGAGTTAATGAACTCCTGTCAGCTAAATTACCTACTAATAATGAAAAAGATTTGATAGATGAGCTAAATGATTGTATAAACAGACTATATAAATTCTACTTGAGAAGGCAAAAAAAAGAACAGCAACAAGTTATAGAAGAGTTTGGGGAAGATACTACTGACGCGTCTATATCCACCGTTAAAGAGGTGATAAGTGACGGCCTCAAAACAAATGAGTTGCTAAAAAAAATACAATCTAATCAAAATTAGCAAAACTATGGAAAACCCACAACAACCAAATTCAATTGTTTCTTTCACGTCGGACCAGAACGATGAAGACGGTAACCAAGAAGCCTCAAAAGTACTAAGAAATCTGTTACCTGAAGCCACATCACAATTTACAGATAACTGGGGAGAACCTACTACTAATTCGTTGAATAATATTGCAGAGGATCCAGCGTGGGATCTGTCCTCAGTCGCTGAAACAGACATAACGGACGATCCTGTAAGGATGTATTTGAGAGAAATTGGAAAAGTAGGATTATTGAACGCTAAAGGAGAGCGTAACTTAGCAAAGCAAGTAGAGAATGGGAAAGTAATAAGAGAATTTCTAAACGCAAATACAGAAGAGTCTGCTCCATACACTCTCATGCTAAGAACTTTCTTGAAAATAATTGGTTCTAATATAGATTTGATACGAGAACTAAATTCAAAAGATAAAAAAAATGGTCTCGAAAAAATGACTGTAACTACCCTACTTTTAGGAGAATCTGATGAGTTGCTAAATGCACCAACTAAATCCGAAGATCAAGAACAAATGATAAGAGAAATATCAGATGTATTAAACATTGGCATAGATGAAATCCACGACTCTATCAGTAAAATTTCTGCAAGCACAGAGATATTTCCAAATTTTTTATACAAAGACATGTTTGATGATGGAGAAGATCTTACATCACTAAAGAAAAAAACAAGAAAGAAAAATTTCGCAATTGGCCCTCATAAAGAAGGAGAGCTAGAAAGCAATTTACGAGCACATATTGCAAAATTACAATTATATGGCAAACAGTGTAGTGAACATCTAGTACAAGCTAATTTACGTCTGGTAGTAAGCGTTGCAAAAAAATATATTGGCAGAGGGATGTCCTTGCTTGATTTAATACAAGAAGGAAATATTGGCTTGATAAGAGCCGTGGAAAAATTTGAATTTAGAAAAGGGTACAAATTTAGTACCTATGCAACATGGTGGATTAGACAAGCTATTACAAGAGCGATAGCTGACCAAGCAAGAACTATACGAATCCCTGTTCACATGGTTGAAACAATTAATAAGCTTCTAAGAGTTAGTAGAAAACTAGTCCAGGAGTATGGCAGAGAACCTTCTACAGCAGAGATCGGAGAAGAGATGGACTTAAGCCCTGCTAAGGTAAGAGAAATTTTAAAAATTTCTCAAGAACCTGTTTCACTTGAGACTCCTATTGGAGAAGAAGAAGATTCTCACTTAGCTGATTTCATAAAAGATGAAAAATCATTATCCCCAGTTGATGCTGCATCTAATAACTTACTTAAATCACATGTAGGAATTGTCCTTGAGAGCCTAAACCATAGGGAACAAAGGGTTCTACAACTTAGATTTGGGCTTGAAGATGGTAGAAGTAGAACACTAGAAGAAGTAGGGAGAGAATTTGGAGTTACTAGAGAGAGAATACGACAAATTGAAGCTAAAGCTCTAAGAAAACTCAGGCATCCTACTAGATCTAAAAAATTAAGGGATTTCATAGATCAAAGTTATTAAGTATTTAGTTAATAATCTTTTATAAACAATTTGCTAACTACTAATTTACTGTTATTATTGAATACATAACTGCAATTAATAAATTTAATGGATACCTTAATAACAATACGTGATTCTATCATTATTTTCGGTACAATAATCGCCGTTGCTTTTCTAACAGTGATGACCATATTGACTACGATTATTTTTATAAAGATTCGTAGAATACTTAACTTCATTGAAAGTTCAATTGTTGAAATAGGTACAGTAAAAAACAAGATCAGCGAAACAATTCCAAAACCTATTATCAATATTGTTAATAGTGTGCTCACTGTAAAAGGATTTGTTGATACTTTGTTAAAGACTGATAAATCTAAAAAGAAAAAAAAGACTTCTAAAAATAAAAAAAATAAAAAGAAAGGAGAGGAAAATGTCGAATGATAATGATTCTGGATTTTCCAGCGGCTTTATAATCGGTGGTGTCTTTGGTCTAATCGGAGGATTGATTTTTGCGCCCAGGCCTGGAGAAGAAACTAGAGCGATATTAAATGAGGTAAGTAACGAGTGGAGAGAAAGAGCAAGGCAACTATCAGATGTTGCTAGAGATAGGATAATTGATGCTACTAATGAAGGAAGAAGGGTTGCAGAGAATCTAAGAGAAGAATTTGAAGAAGAGTTAGATTAAGATTTATCTCGTTGGAATTTAGGGTAAGAACCCAAAACTTTAAGATTAGAAACGTTCTCTTTCATAAGAGATAGGCAATAAGCTAACTTTTGGTCGTTTACATGTCCTTCTATATCTACAAAGAAATAATAACTACCAAGACCTTCTTTGGTAGGCCTGGACTCAATTTTGGTCATGTTTATACTTTTCTTAGATAAAGGTTCAATTGCACTATGAAGACTGCCTGGAGAGTCATCATCAAAAGAAAAAACAACTGAAGTTTTATCTTGTTTTGATTTTTTTCTTATACCCTGACCTATAACAACAAATCTGGTTACGTTGTTATCTACAGATTGAATGTTTTTGTCTATCTCGACGACTCCATCATTATCTTTCATCCAAGGCGGCCCAATAAATGCCCCCGAAATTCCAGATTTTATAAGGTCGTTCAATGAATCTGCTGTGCTATTTGAAATTTTCAATTCGCTGTTTTGATATTTTTCATTCAAGTATTCATAACATTGACCTAAAGCTTGGGGATGGCTAAAAATAACATCTATTGTACTTTGCCTGAAGGTCTTCAGTGTGAATATAGAATGGTTAATATTGACTTCCAGCTCTTCGATTATATTGAACTTATTATCTCCTGCAAGAAAATCTAAAACTTCAACTATCGAACCATGAATGCTATTTTCAAGTGGTACTACAACTTCTTGAGATTCTTTTGTATCTAATGAGTTGAGTACTTCATTAATAGTATTGAAGGGTATTTTGACTGAATTCGTAGAATACAGATTAGCAGCATGGTGGCTATAAGTTCCTTGAGGGCCTAAAAATCCGATATACTTCATTAGATTTCTCCCTGAAAAAATCTAGCCATGGAGTCCTTATTCCTTGTAGAAGATATTATTAGTAACTTATCATTCTCCTCTATATACTCAATATCGGCTGCTTCATATGGGTTACCTTTATTATCTACCTTGCCCAATATCACGGCTCTGAAAGGTATTTTAATATCTGATAGATTCTTTCCTATTACTGAAGAAGTAGATGGTATTTCAATAGACCATAGTGCTGTACCTTTAGGATTAATATCCATTAAGTTCAATGGAAGAATTATTCCTGAAGCATTAACAATCAATTCTACAGCTGAGTTTTCAGCATATATGGTATTAGTTATGCCACATGAATGGAAAAGACCGATATTCTCTTGATTATTCACTAAAGAAATTACATCATCAACATTGTATTGTTTCAGAGCTATTTGACAAGAAACCAAATTTACGGAATCTTCAAGTGTCATAGCTACGAATATAGTACTGGAATCTCTTCTGTTGATTCCAGCAATTTCTAAAAATTCACTTGATATTGGGTTGCCAAGAAGTGCTATATCATTTTCTTGGTGTTGGTTCAAACTTCTGACTTTATTTTCATCAGAATCGATAAAATTTATCTCTCCTATTGCATATTTAGATAAAGATTCAATCAAAAATAGTGATTCATTATTTATTCCACTAATTATTACATTTCTATTCATTGTATTTTTTGAATCTCTTGATTGATCTTTTGAGGATCTACTTTATGAAAGTCAATCACATAAAATCCCAAACTTTTATATACATCTAACAGTGCAGGATCTTGTAAAATCATATAACTAATTAATTCAAAATTGATTTTAGCTTTCTGAGCTAAAAAGGCATTTGTTGCATCATTTGATGTAGAAGCAATTACTAAATCAGCATTATCAAGTCCGGCCTCAAGTAAGGTATCCATTCTATTTATATCACCTCCAAAGAATTTAACTTTAGGATTAGAAAAATTCCAATTCTTATAGGCTATGCTTGAGTCATCAACGTATGTTATAGAATCTACTTCATTCAAGATCGCCTCACCTATAATTTTTGAAACTACTTCTGTACCAATAATTAAAATATTCATCTTAATTTTCACCTTGCCAAATCATTATCGATGCTCCAAGCTTACTAATAATTTTTCTAAGACTAAAGTACGGACTTTCAGTAGATCTTAAACCTATGATCAGTTCGGGAATAATTATCAAGTTGGATTGTTTCTCTTTTGCTACGCCGATTATCCCTGAAGATAAATCTCGTGCTCTATAAAATGCGCTGGAAGTTTGGTTTGATGAAATCTTATTTAAATTAATGTCAATCTGAAAGTCTTTCAATATCTTCTCTGCAATAAAATAATCCTTCGACAAGTCTTTATCTTCAGAATCAATAGGATATTTTAAGGGAACTTCAACAATATATGTAAAAAATAGCGAGGATTTCGTTGATTTAATAAATGGTATCAACGATTCTAGCATATTCTTATTAAAAACAGATTGGCCACTTAAGATAAATAAAATATTCAAATCCATAAATCTATCTACTCAGTGGTTTCATCAACTTTAAATTCATTTGCACCTACAACTTTAGATATTTGGTCATCAGGTCCTGCAATTACTAATATGTCATCTTCTACCAAGTTCTCATTTTCGTCAGGACTTAGTATTATTTCATTCTCTCTTTGGATCGCGATCACAGCAATACCATATCTGTCTCTTATATTACTAAAGCCACTTTCTTTCAGAGTTTGATTCAAATATTTCAAAGGAGGTTTTATCTTACTGAATCCGTAGGTTGAAGTTAATTCCATGTATTGTTCTACTCCTGGAAGAAATAAATCATGAGCTAACTTAGACCCCATATCAGATTCTGGATATACGACAGAAGATACTCTTAGTCTATCTAAAGTTTCACCATGTAGCTTTGTATTAGCTCTAGCAACAACAACAGGAATATTCATCGATTTAAGTATAACAGTCACCATGATGCTTGCTTCAGTATTTGCACCAATTGCAACCACTGCATATTCAAAATTTTCTATCCCAAGTTCTCTTAAGTTTGCTTCATCAGTAGCATCAACTGCAACTGCATAAGTAACTTGCCCTGCAAGATCTTGTACCTTGCTAGGGTTCTGATCAATGGCCAGCACATCATGTCCCATTTGATAGAGCGTTGTAGCTACTGTGACGCCAAATCTGCCTAAGCCAATTACTGCCACTTGAGTTTGTTGTGCCACTTATCTTGTCTCCTTCTTTCTACCCTATTCTAACCTTCTCTTGAAAAAATCTATACTCGAACTTCTTCTGAGATCCTGCTAGTAGTAGAGCGAGAGTCATAGGACCGAGTCGTCCTATTACCATCGTTATTATAAAAATTATCTTGCTAGATAATTTAAGATCTGGTGAAATTCCTGCAGTCATTCCATTAGTTCCATAAGCAGAAAAAATCTCAAAAGTTAAGTTAACAAACTGGTATTCTTTTTCAATAAAAGAAACTACAACTATCAAAAATCCTATAATGAGGACGCTAAGCACCAGTATCACGAGTGCTCTGACAGCTGTTTCGTAAGGAATTTCTCTACCGAATGCTGTAATATTCTCTCTTCCCAAAATATGGTTAGAGATCATAAAAATTGAAAGTAGAAAAGTAGTTATCTTGATGCCTCCCGCGGTTGAAGCTGGTGCCCCCCCAACGAATATCAATAATGCACATAATAATTTTGTATAGTCATATGTGGCAGAGAAATCAAATGAGTTAAATCCTGCAGTTCTAGTAGACATCGAAGTAAAAAGGCTATTTATAATTTTTTCGCTAAAGGACATATTTCCTATCGTCGCAGGATTTGAATACTCAAATATAATTATCATCAAGAAACCAAATGATGAAAGAATAAATGAACCGATTAGAATCAACTTCGTTTCTAGGCTAAGTACAATCTTGATTTTACGTTTACCTAATACTCTTCTATGGCTTAAAAGATCTGAAATAACAAAATATCCTATGCCACCAAAAAAAAACATAATTGCTGTGACAATCAAGATAATATTATTTAGATACCCTCTTGAAAATGGTTCCAAACTATTTCCCATATGAAATATTGTGAAGCCTGCATTATTGAATGAAGAAATTGAATGAAAAATTGAATACCAGATATTTTGAGACATTTCTTCTAAGCCTAGCTTAATACTGAAAAGTAAAAAAAATATAATGAAGCCGATCAATTGAAATAATAATGCAGATAACACAACTCGAACAACAATTTGTCCTATCGAACCCATTTTTTCCTCTCCTAAATTTTGCCCGATTAACCGTCTTCCTTGCAAGCCTAAAGATTGCCCCGCAGCCAAGAGAAAAAAGGCAGCTCCTGTCATAAACCCAACCCCTCCTATTACTATCAATATGGCTATTATAATTTGTCCCCAAATACTCCAAATAGTCGGAGTATCCAAAACAGTCAAACCTGTTACAGTAGCTGCTGAAGTGGCTGTAAAGAGTGCATCTACAAGATCTATGTCTCCCGTAACGGAAGAAAAAGGTAACATCAAAAATAATGTTCCTAAAGATATCAATGCAATAAAACCATATAAAACGACCAACGGAGATGATGTGCCTCTTTCAGAACTCTTTCTATCTTGGTTTTTAATCAACACGGGCTCTATTGCACGGTCTCTTGTCCTTAAACTTATTAACTTAGAGGGCTTTGATGACATATAGTTATTATATGTATTTCCTTAAATTATCGTAATCAACTGTGATAATATTTTAGTGTGAGATTTTGGATAACATTATTATTAACTTGCTTATTAATTATTTCGTGTGAAGAAGTTTCAAACTCCTCTCAAATTGAGGAAACTCCTCTGACGCAATCTGAGCCCAAATCTGTAGTCTCAGATTCTTACTTGCCAAGTTTGAGTACAATCATTACAGAAGTCTCACCTTCTGTAGTATCGATAAAGGTTTCGACAGTAGCCTTAGATAGATTTTTTTTTCCAAGATTGCAATCTGCAGATGGTAGTGGAGTAATTATTTCAGAGGATGGGTACATAATAACTAATGATCATGTTATTGCAGACGCAAGGGAAATAACTGTTGTGTTAAACGATGGAAACCTATTTAAAGCTGAAGTAATTGGAAGAGTGCCTCACAATGATATTGCTCTCATAAAAATCTCATCAGATGACAGATTAACCCCTATTGCTTTTGCTAAGTCAAGTGAGATTAAAGTGGGTGATTGGGTAATAGCTTTAGGAAATGCATTTGGTTTAATTGGAACTCCCACTGTTACGGTTGGAATAGTTAGCGCGCTTGAGAGAGCAATAGTTACCGAAGATGATCGAATTCTCACAGATATGATACAAACAGATGCAGCCATCAATGAGGGAAATTCAGGCGGACCTCTTGTTAATTTAAAAGGTGAATTAATAGGAATAAATAGTACCAAATTAGAGAGAGGAGCAGAAGGAATTGGTTTTGCCATCAGTTCAGATCTTGTTTCACGTTATGTGAATGATCTATTAGAATTTGGAGAAATACAGATACCGTGGGATGGCATTGAAGGTAGAACATTAACACCTTCTTTGGCAACAGATATGTGTGAATACGGCTTCGATACTTGCGAACTTTCAAATGATCAAAAAGGAGTTGTAATTCTTGAAATATCTTCTAACAGTCCTGCAGAAAAATCTGGATTGTTGCCAGGAGATATCTTACTTTCGATCGAAGGTAAAGCAGTAAGGACAAATGGTGAATATTTAAGTTGGCTTCTTAACTTTAGACCAAGAGATATCATATCTTTATCAATATTAAGACAAGGTAAAGTAATTGAAAAAGAATTAATCTTAGCTGAAATCTAGTCAGACTTACTGATCAAAAATCCTACATCTAATTCTTGAATTATATCTTCAAAATCTAGCTTTCGAATCTCACCAAATGTAATGGACTTAGCCAAAACCTGATTACGAATAAACTCTTCATATGGTTTTATGACAAGAGATAATTCGTCATTTTTCACGATTTTTAAATCAATATGGTCAGAGACGTCCAGACGCTTCTCTCGCCTAACATTTTGCACTGCCCTGATAATATCTCTAACGATTCCTTCATTCCTTAAGTCGGACGTAATCTCTAAATCAAGCCTA
>PACM01000010.1 GCA_002700125.1 Dehalococcoidia bacterium | reverse complement strand
CATACCGAACATAAGTTTATTGACGATCCCAGTTGTAATCACACAGACGTCCACACAGATTCTGATTCTCATTCATTTTCTTGTGAACCTGCCTTAAAGGAACATTTAGTAGTTTTTAACAGAGTCCCCGGATTAGGTCTTCACTACTTACCGCCAGGTAGGGGAGGAGAAAATGTTGAGGATGGTGGCGGTGTTGTTGAAGTACGTGAGGTAATTGAACATGAAAGCAAGATAGATCATGGACCCTTGAAAGGCCAATTGACAGGTAGACTACTTCCAATTTTTAGAGGGGCCAACACGGACTTAAATACAACTTTGGCGATAGCAATAGTTTCAATGGTTGCGGTCCAGTTTTGGGGAATCAGATCATTAGGACTCAGAACTTATGGTTCAAAATTTCTCAATTTTTCATCTCCTGTAATGTTCTTTGTAGGAATTCTTGAAACGATAGCGGAAGTTTCAAGAATAATTAGTTTTACTTTTAGACTTTTTGGTAATATGTTTGGTGGTGAAGTTTTGCTAGTCGCAATGATGTATTTGCTACCTTTTATTGGTATTATACCTTTCATGGGATTAGAACTTTTTGTAGGCGTAATTCAGGCTTTAATATTTTCAATGCTTACTCTATTTTTTGGAGTTGCTGCAACGGCAAGCCACAATGAACATTGAAACAAAAAAATAACTAAAAAAAGGAGAAAGAGATGGGATTAGTATTCGGAGATCTTCAGACTTTAGCTGCAGGATTGGCTATAGGTATCGGGGCATTAGGGCCAGGAATTGGAATTGGAATTCTAGCAGGTAAAGCTTTAGAAGCAATAGGTAGAAATCCAGAGGCCCAAGGCCCAATCCAACAAAACATGATTTTAGCCATTGCTTTCGTTGAAGCAATAGCAATTTATGCTTTGGTGGTTGCAATTATTATTATATTTGTTGGAGCTTCACCTACCCCTAGCGTGAACTACTAAGGATCAAAAGAGGAGAGAAAAATGGGTGAATTGGGTATAAATTTACCGGGTTTAATTACACAGCTTGTGAGTTTTATTATCCTTGGTCTTGTTTTAACAAAGTTTCTATACAAACCAATCGTAAAACTTCTAGACGAAAGGGCTGAAAAAATTAAGAAGGGCTTAGATGATGCAGAGTCAGCAACTAGAAGTGCCGAAGAAGCAGCTCAGCGGACCGAAGAAGAGATAATGAAAGCTCGCCAAGAAGGCAAAAAATTGATCGCAGAAGCTCAGTTAACCTCATCAAGTTTGAGAGAAGCTGAGAAAAAGAAAATTACAGTTGAGATTGAATCAATGATGAGTAAGGCTCGAAAAGAAATTGAGAATGAGAAAGACGGGGCAATTATGGAACTTAAAAATCATTTTGGAGATCTGGTAGTTGATGCAGCAGGCAAAGTAATCGAGCAAGAAGTTGACGAAAAGAACCATTCTGAATTAATCAAGAAAACTTTAGAAAAAGAAATTAAATGATAGGAATCTTGAATGAAGAATAAAATTTCACCAAACAGATACTCGGATGCTATTTTTAGAATCGCTTCTGAAGATAGAAATGTAGACGAATGGAAAGATTTTCTTAAAAACCTTGAGGTAGCTTTATCTGATATTGAAGTGAGGAGTTTCTTAGAGGGACCAAAAATCAGTCTTTCGGAGAAAATTGATTTATTTAAAAAAGCTGAAATTGAAGAAGATAATAAACAATTCTCTTTTTTGAAAATGTTGCTTGAAAGAAATCATATTTTTATGACTGGAGCAATCCTCCAAAAATTTAACACTTTATTAGATAAATCTAGAGGCATTAGAAGAGCTGAAATAATTAGTGCCTTTCCTCTCAGTAACCTAGAGATAAGTAATATAAACCAAATGCTTAATGGAATAGTCGATGCTGAAGTTCATAGTCAAAACATAGTTGATCGATCTATTTTAGGAGGATTTATTGCTAAATTTGATGATCAAATGCTTGATATGAGCTTCAGAGGAAAACTAAACCAAATGAAACAAAAGATTTTAGAATAAATAAATTTATTAGGAGAAAAAATGGCAGGACAAGACATATCTTCAGTTATAAAAAAGCAGATCGAAGGTTTTAAAGGTGAAACTTCACTTATAGATGTGGGAGTTGTTGTAGAAGCTGGAGATGGAATAGCTCAAATCCATGGTTTGTCAAATGTAAAATATAGTGAGCTTCTCGAATTCTCTGATGGTACTCTCGGAATGGCCTTGAATTTAGAAGAGGACAGTGTGGGAGCTGTTGTTTTAGGAGACTATTTAGATATTAAAGAAGGCGATGAAGTAAAGGCAACTGGAAGAATCGTTGAAGTGCCAGTTGGTGAAGCACTAATTGGGAGAGTNATGGATCCTTTAGGTAGACCTTTGGATGGGAAAGGACCTATAAAAACAGATGAAACTGCTCCTGTTGAAAAACCTGCACCTAACGTAGTATCACGAAAGTCTGTTGATCAACCTGTTCAATTTGGTGTAAAAGTTGTAGATGCATTAGTTCCTGTAGGCAGAGGGCAAAGAGAATTAATTATTGGTGATAGAAATACCGGGAAAACAGCAGTAGCCATTGACTGCATAATCAATCAAAAAGGAGGTGATTTGATTTGTATTTATGTAGCTATNGGACAAAAATCTTCAAAGGTTGCAAGTGTTGTAGAAACGTTGGCGAAATATGATGCACTTGATCATACTTTTATTGTTACTGCAAATGCTTCAGATTCAGCTCCTNTACAATATCTCGCACCATATTCTGGTTGCGCAATGGGTGAATTTTTTATGGATCAAGGTAAAGACGTTCTGATTATTTATGATGATCTAAGTAAACATGCTTGGGCTTACAGGCAAATGTCTCTCTTACTAAGGAGACCAGCTGGCAGAGAAGCTTATCCAGGAGACGTTTTCTATTTACATTCTAGACTTCTAGAAAGAGCNGCTAGAGTTGATGAAAATAGTGGAGGAGGCTCAATAACAGCTTTACCCGTTATTGAGACCTTGGCAGGAGACGTTTCTGCTTATGTTCCAACAAATGTGATTTCGATTACGGATGGACAAATTTATCTTGAGTCGGATTTATTTAACTCAGGAGTAAGACCCGCTTTAAACACGGGACTTTCAGTAAGCAGAGTCGGTGGAGCTGCCCAAAGAAAAGCCATGAAAAAGATGGCAGGAAGTTTGAAATTAGAGTTGGCGCAATATAGAGAGTTAGCCGCATTTGCACAATTTGGATCAGATGATTTAGACGAAGTTACTAAAAGACAACTTAACAGAGGAGCACGGATAGTAGAGTTGTTGAAGNAACCTCAATATGAACCTCTGGCTTTAGAATATCAAGTTATTTTGCTATATCTAGCTTCTGAAGGACTCTTGGATGAGATTAATTTGGAGGANATCACTAAGTATGAAATTTCTTGGAACGAGCATGTAAAATCATCAATTCCCGATGTTTTAGATAATATTAGAAAATCAGGTGATTTGAGTGAAGCCGATATGAAAAAGATTAAGAAATCAGCTGAAGATTTCAATAAAGTATTTAAGAGTTAAATATGCCAAATCTGCGTGAACTTAGAAGTAGAATAAAAAGTGTTGATAGCACTTCTCGTGTTACAAAGGCGCTTCAAATGATTGCAGCAGCAAAAATGAAGAAGGCTCAAGATAAGGTTATGAAAGGGAGATCTTACTCTGAAAAATTAGATAGTATTCTTTCGAATGTTTATTCTAGCAATCCAGAACTATTTTCAAAATCTGAGAAATCTAAAACTGATAANAACTTACTTTTGTTAATAACACCTGATAGAGGTCTTTGCGGAGCACTTGTTTCTAACGTAATAAGAACTGCTTCAAATTACTTAGATGAGAACCGTACGGAAAGAGAGATTTTTGTCCTAGGCAAAAAAGGTAATAGTTTTATGTTACGTAGTAAGCAAGAAGTTTCTGAATCCTTTAATGTCTCCGATATGCCAACTTTTGAAGAAGTTTCGCCTATATCAAAAATAATTATAGACAAATATTCCCGTGGTGAATTTGAACAGTTCAATATTATTTTCTCTGAATTTGTGAGTACAGCTGTCCAAAAGGCAAGGATCAAACGATTATTGCCGGTTGATTTAGACAAAGAAAATCAAGTAGAGGCCTCCAATACCGATTTTCTGTACGAACCAAGCATTGCCTCAGTATCGAAAGCTTTGATTCCAAGATACATAGAGATGAATATTTTTAATGCGGTTTTAAACTCAATAGCTAGCGAACATTCCGCGAGATTAGTTGCAATGCAAAACGCAACCGACAATGCAAATGAATTAAAACAAGATCTCACTTTAGATTTAAATAAAGCTAGACAACAACAAGTTACCTCTGAAATTCTGGATATTATAGGAGGAGCCTTAGCGCTTGATAATTAAACTAATTGAAAATTTGAAAGGAAAAAAGAATGAGTAATAATTTTAAAGGAAAAGTGGTACAGGTGATTGGGACAGTGATAGATGTTGAATTTCCACCTGATAATCTTCCAGGTATCTATAACGCTTTAGAATTGATTATTGATGACCAGAAGCTGGTTTTAGAAGTAGAACAACACGTTGGGAACAATTGGGTTAGATGTTTGGCCTTAGGTCCCACAGAAGGAGTTTCTAGAGGAGTTGAAGTCTCAGATACAGGAGCTCCAGTTTCGGTACCTGTTGGGAAAGCTTCTCTTGGGAGAATTTTTAACGTCCTTGGTGAAGCACTCGATGACCTTGGTGACGTTAATGCAGAAGAAAGATGGCCAATTCATAGGCCGCCTCCTTCTTTTGAGCAACAAAGTGGAAGTACAGAAATACTAGAAACTGGGATAAAAGTTTTTGATTTGATTACTCCTTTTGCAAAAGGAGGAAAAGTAGGGGCTTACGGAGGTGCAGGAGTTGGGAAGACAGTGATTATTACTGAACTGATCAGAAATATAGCACAAGAGCATAGTGGAGTGTCGGTTTTTGCTGGAGTTGGAGAGAGGTCNAGAGAAGGAAACGATTTATGGAATGAAATGAAAGAGTATGGTGTTTTAGANAATACTGCACTGGTTTTTGGACAAATGAATGAGCCTCCTGGAACACGGGCTAGAATTGCTCTTACTGGGCTAACGATGGCAGAATATTTTAGAGAAGTTGGAAAACAAGATGTTTTATTGTTTGTAGATAACGTTTATAGATATACGCTTGCTGGAATGGAGGTTTCAGCACTGTTAGGCAGAATGCCTTCTGCGGTAGGCTATCAACCTACCCTAGCCACNGAAATGGGGGATCTTCAAGAAAGAATTACATCAACTGTGGATGGTTCGATTACTTCATTTCAAGCAGTTTATGTGCCTGCTGATGACTATACTGACCCTGGAATTGTAACCACTTTTGGACACTTAGATGCATCAATTTCTCTTGAGAGATCTCTTTCAGAGCAAGGCTTATATCCTGCAGTAGACCCGCTTTCTTCTAATTCTAGAATAATGGAACCAGGAATAGTGGGGGAAGAACATTATGAGACAGCAAGACAAGTACAAGAAGTTTTGCAAAGATTTAAAGATTTGCAAGATGTTATTGCGATTCTAGGAGTTGAAGAATTATCAGATGAAGATAAAGAAATAGTATCAAGAGCTAGAAGGATTCAAAGATTTTTAACTCAACCTTTTCACGTAGGAGAAGTGTTTACGGGAATTCCTGGCAAATATGTTAAAGTCTCAGATACTGTTAAAGGGTTCCAAGAAATTCTTAGAGGTCAGCATGATGATTTACCGGAACAAGCATTCTATATGGTTGGAACTATAGAAGAGGCTGTTGAAAAAGCAAAAACACTAAAGAGTTAATTAATGTCAGAAATTCAGTTAGAAATAGTTACGACCGAAGAAAATGTTTTTTCTGGCAAAGTGGATTTTGTTGGAGTAAAAAGTGTTGACGGAAGATTAGGTATTTTACCCAAGCANGTTTCTTTAATAACAGAATTAACTGATGGCGAGGTAAAGTGGAGGAACTCAAGCGGGGATAAGAATATATATCTAACTGGTGGATTTATGGAAGTAATTAACAACTCTGTTACTATCCTAGCGGATTCTACAAAGTAACGATTTTTCTTGCAGTAAGTCTGTATAGGAAGGATAAATTAACCCTTGTTTAGCCTAGACTGCCTCAAGTGATAAGTCATCGATTCNACTTGAAGGCCAGGGTCTAAGTTTTTTAGCAGCACATATTCCGGTAGCTTAGGAGAAAAGCCTGAAAAATTAATTATATAATTTATTCTATTATTTACTAGGATATTTGCTACTACTTGAGTGCTATTATTCGATGTTGCAATTATTCCAATTTTTATATTTCTTGTTTTTAAAGTTCTTTCTAGATCTTTCAAGTTTTGGATTCTCATTCTCATTATTCTTTTTCCTACCATGTTAGGGCTAGGATCAAAAGCTGCGGCAATACGAAATGTTTTATTTTTTTGCTGATTTATCAGATCTACAGCAGATTTACCCAACCTTCCACCCCCTATAAGAACTGTATTCCAACTTGCGTCTAAACCCAAAAATTTTTGTAGGTTGTTTTTTAAAGTTTTTACGCTATAACCTTTTCCGTTCAATCCAAAACGACCTATATATGTCAAATCTTTTCTTATTTGAGAAGGCTCAACTGTCATATAAGTAGCTAATTCTTTAGAATTGGTCACTTTGACTTGCTGTTGCTGTAGTTGATTGAGAATTCTCAAGTAAATGGGTAACCTGTTTAGCACAACTTCAGGAACATCAGAATTGAGAAAATTTGTCTTGGGAAATCCTTTTGGCATCGTAAATATATTCTAATTGATTGAATAATAAATTAAAAATTAATGTTGACACGAACTGTATCAAGTTATAATATGCTGAATGATATAAGAAATACAATATGATTTATATGATATGGAAACAGGAGTTTATATAATTAGTGTCGCAGCTCGACTACTTGAGGTGCATCCCCAGACATTGAGAAAATATGAGAGGTTTGGACTTGTTCGTCCTTCTAGATCTGTCGGCATGCTGCGCCTATATTCCGAAGAAGATTTAGTACAACTAAAAATTATCAAAACACTAGTTGATGACTTTGGAGTCAATTTATCTGGTATATCAATCATTATGGATTTAATCCAAGGCCTCGATGAAATTTCTATTATTGTGAATCATATAAATGAACATAATTACGAAAGCAATAGATATGAGATTAATAAAAAGTTGAAATCTTTAATTAGCCAAGTGATTAACTAAAATGGCAGAAAATAAGAAGCGTAAGAGTCAGAAGAAAGGTAAAAAAGAAGGAGATATCACTGAACTCGAGAAGCAGAAGGATGAATTTAAAAATATTGCTGCACGAGCACAGGCTGATTTGGTTAACTATAGGAATAGAATGAAAATTGAGCTGGATGAAAAAGAATCTAGGGGCAAAAGAAAGATCGCACTAAAGATTCTTTCTTTAATAGATGAATTTGATTTAGCTTTGCAATCTTTGGAGGCAGATTCTCCAGTTGGAGCAATGAAAGAGGGATTAGAAAGTATCAGATCCAAATTTTCTAATGCATTTGAATCTGAAGATATTCAAGAGATTGTGCAAGTAAAAGTTTTTGATCCAAATTTTCATGAAGCTGTAATCACAACTGAAACAGATAAGTTCGAATCAGACACAATAATTAAGGTAATTCGAAAAGGTTATGTTATGGGCGACAAAGTCATTAGACCTGCCCAAGTCGAAATTGCTAAAGAACCAAGTCAAAAAGAAAAATAAAAGGAGCAACATGGCAAAAATTATTGGAATAGACTTAGGAACGACGAATTCAGCCGTAGCTGTTATGGAAGCTGGAGAACCTACAATCTTGGAGAATAAAGAAGGAAAAAGGACTACTCCTTCAGTCGTAGCAGTCAATGCAAAAAGTGAAGAGAGATTTGTGGGAGAATTAGCTAGAAGACAGGCAGTAACCAATGCAGAAAATACCGTTTATTCTACCAAGAGATTTATAGGGAGGCGTTTTGAGGATAAGTCAGTTACAGAAGATGAAAGTAGAGTTTCATATAAGTTAGCAAAAGCCAAAAATGGAGATGTAGAAGTTTTCTTAAATGGAAAAAAACATTCTACTCCAGAAATATCTGCGATGGTTTTGCAAAAATTAAAAGAAGATGCAGAACATAAACTAGGTGAAAAAGTTACTCAAGCTGTTATTACTGTACCGGCATATTTCAGTGATAGTCAGAGAGAAGCTACAAAGGTAGCTGGTAAGATTGCAGGCCTTGAAGTTATGAGGATAATCAATGAACCAACAGCCGCTTCTTTAGCATACGGACTAGAATCTAAAGGAGATAAAACAATCGCTGTTTATGACTTAGGAGGTGGAACATTTGACATCACCATTTTACAATTAGGAGATGGAGTTTTCGAAGTTAAGTCGACAAACGGTGATACTCATTTAGGTGGAGACGATTTTGATAATATACTTTTAGATTTTGTCGCTGAAGAATTTAAAAATTCGGAAGGAATAGATTTGACTAAAGATCCTGCTGCCTTACAAAGATTAAGAGTTGAAGTAGAAAGAGCAAAAATTGAATTATCTACAGTTACTCAAACGGAGATTAATCTCCCTTTTATAACGGCTGATGCAAATGGTCCTAAGCATTTAGTTTCAAATATAACTAGAGCAAAGTTAGAAGAAATTACTAAAAGTTTAGTAGAAAGAACAGTTAAACCTTGCTTGCAGGCCTTGAAAGATTCTGAGGTTCCTAAAAAATCTATTTCTGATATCGTCCTTGTTGGAGGTATGACAAGAATGCCAGTAGTAATAGAAAAAGTTAAAGAAATTTTTGGAAAAGATCCATCTGCCGGAATTAATCCTGACGAAGTTGTAGCATTGGGAGCTGCAATACAGGCTGGTGTTTTAGAAGGTGATGTAAAAGATGTACTACTTCTTGACGTAACTCCTTTATCTGTTGGAATTGAAACTCTTGGTGGCGTTCGAACAACTTTGATTGAAAGAAATACAACAATTCCTACTTCAAAAAGTGAGACTTTTACGACTGCTGCTGATAACCAAACTAGCGTTGAAATTCATGTGCTCCAAGGTGAGAGGGACATGGCGTCTGACAATGTCTCCATCGGTAGATTTAACCTTGATGGAATAGCTTCTGCTCAACGTGGAATTCCGCAAGTAGAAGTTACTTTTGATATTG
Organism: Dehalococcoidia bacterium; assembly: GCA_002700125.1. GTDB lineage: Bacteria > Chloroflexota > Dehalococcoidia > Lucifugimonadales > Lucifugimonadaceae. The sequence continues at coordinate 18,767 of PACM01000010.1, read as the reverse complement.
ATGCTGATGGAATTTTAAAAGTATCTGCTAAAGATAAAGGTACAGGGAAGGAGCAACATATAACCATAACGGGAAGATCTGGATTGGATGAGAAAGAGATTGAAAGGCTAGTTGATGAGGCTTCAGAATTTGCTGAAGAAGATAAAGCAAAGAAAGAGCTTATAGAAGCCAAGAATAGTGCTGAAAGTACAGTATACGCTGCTGAAAAAATGCTTGATGAACACGGTGACAAAGCGACTGAAGAACAGACATCTGATATCAAAGAAAAATTAGAGAATTTGAAATCTCTAGTTCAAAATGAAGGATCTACTGCTGAAGCTTTAACAGAGGCAACAAATACTTTACAAGCGAGCATGCAGAGCTTGGGTCAGAATATTTATTCTCAAGCACAATCTGAAAGTCCAACTGATGACGGTACAGATAATGACAATGATTCTGATACAATCGAAGGTGATTATAAAGAAGTATAGTATATGAAGTATTTCAGAAGGAAGGCAAAGCTCAGTTCCAATCCAGGTGACTGGTATCCAAGCTTGGTTGTGTATGATGATGTTAACTATTATGACCTTGGTCCTCAAGATTTTACAGAAGTCTTTATCAATTCAAGATCTTTAAATAAGAAGGTTGATCAATATGTCAAAGATTTTATTTTAGAGGCTTCTACTCCAAGCTACAGATTTGATTCAATAAAGCATTCTGATTACTTGTCCCCGTTGTATCCGCAGGAAGTGTGGGCTGCAGGAGTGACTTACAGTGACAGCATGAGGGAAAGGCAAGCAGAAAGTGACACTCCAGATGTATATGCAAAAGTATATTCTGCTGATAGACCTGAAATATTTTTTAAAGGGACTGGTGAGAGAATGCAAGGCCCTTTTGAAGACGTGGGAATAAGGAAAGATTCAGGATGGGATGTCCCTGAATCTGAGTTAGCTGTTGTGATTATCGATGGAGAAATAGCCGGATACACTATTGGGAATGATATGAGCAGTAGATCAATCGAAGGAGAAAATCCTTTATATCTTCCTCAAGCAAAAGTCTACAATAAGTCTTTTTCAATTGGTCCTTGCATCGTGTCTACTGATTCCGTTGCCGATCCTCAGAATTTAGATGTAAGTTTAAGAATAAATAGGAAAGATGAAGTTGTTTTTGAAGGTGAATCTTCAACATCTGAGATGAAGAGAAATGTGTTTGAATTAGTTGATTGGCTACAGAGAAGTAATGATCTTCCTGAAGTGGTGGTACTTTTGACAGGCACTGGTATAATTCCTCCCCAAGAATTTACATTAGAAAAAGATGATTTAATAAGTATAAGTATTGGAAATATTGGAACTCTGATAAATAAAGTTTCAGTAGTTTAAAACTTTTTCCAAGTAGTGCCTTCTTTAGTATCTTTGATTATTATGTTGTTTTTAGCCAAAATATCTCTAATATTGTCTGAAAATTCCCATTTTTTTTCTACTCGAGCTTTATTTCTCAAATCAATAAGATTATTAATATCAACTTCAACTTTTGATATTTCTTTTTTCAAGTCAGGTTCTTGATATTCTATTTCTTCTGAAATTGGTGCGACAAATTTGTTATTGATATCTTTGATATCCATAGCACCTCCACTTTTTATCATGAAAACTCCTTTATCAGATTTGAAGATTGCATTTCCTCGTCCCCTTACAGTTATCAAAGATTTGTTTAGATTGAAAGTCAATGCTGTATGCTCTTCAATCCCTATCATTAGCAAATCTTTCCCCTTAATAAGTTTATTAAACCTATTTTCACCAATAAAGCAATGAGAAGTGTCATGATCTTGACCTTCTTGATTGTTAAAATGAGGAACAACTATAGTTTGATTATCAAGAAATTCTAAGAGATTTAATCCACTTACTAAACTTTTGTTCTCTCCAACTTTATAGATCTCATACACAGGTATTACGAATGTTCCTACAGTAAGAGCAGCAGCACTAGCGAATGTAATGAAACACCCGGTATGCAGACGATTTTTTAAGTAATTATTGACTCCAGAATCCTTCCATATACTTAGAGCATATGTTGGGCTACCTGGACCTGAAAAAATAAAGTCCGATTCCAATATTTTATTTTGAACATCTTGTCTATCTGCAAAGGAATCAGAATTTGGTAAATTTAAACTTTTTAAATTTATTCCAACCTTGTCTCTGAAGTAAGCAATTATCTTTTCAGAAAGTGATTGATGGTTTTCTTGAAATCCAAAAGGAGTATCTAAAAGATAATTATTTATTGGCTGCAAATTTTCAGTTTGCAGTATCTCCCTATAGGCTTTGGACATGTGAGGAGAAGTTTCTCCTGAACCAAATAAAGTTATGATACTTGGGTTGTTTTTAGGTTTAAGATTCTTCAAAAAAATTTTCCTTTATTGCCGATACAATTATATCAGAGACTATATCTGGTTTTTGTACATGAATATCATGATCACCTTCTAATTTTACTTGTCTAATGTTCAAGTTTTTATTAATAATTTTTTTATAATTTAGAGAAAAGTTCACTAAAATAAACAATATAGGAACTTCAAGACTATTTAGATAGAAATATGGTTTATTTTCCCAAATAGACCTTACAATTTTCATGTGATTCTCTAGACTTAAGCGCTTTTTTATTTTATTTTCAGAATCAATCTCGAATATGTTCATTTGGCTGTCCAATGCTTCTTGAGTCCAATTAGTCTTATAGCTCTTCCATCTTTTCATCAAAGAGTCCTTGTCTTCTCCATCCAGCATAGGTGGCTTTAACTTATCAAAACAGTTATTCCAATCTTGATATTTTTGCTTAAGGTCTATAGCTCCTCCATCAATGCACACGCAACCAACTATTTTTGAATTTTTTTCTGAAGCTAACATTACTGCTAAATCAGCACCCATTGATTGTCCAACAACGATTATATTTTCAAGTTTTTTTTGTATGAGAAATGATTTCACGTCTTGAGAAAGTTGTGATAAAGAATATTCTCCATCAGGTTTATCAGATAGTCCGTGACCCCTCAGGTCTAATGCGTATATATTCAAATCATGATTGTTAAATTTTTTTGCAATTGGTTCCCAAAGATAAGCTGAAGAAGAAAGACCGTGTATTAATAAAAGTGTGTAATCAGATCTATTTTTTTCTTCAAGATAATGTAAATTGAGCTTGTTGTTTATGCTTACAAAATTTGACTTCAATTTATTTTTGGTTCTGGGAGCTTAATTACTCTCATTAAGTTAGTATTACCTGGAATACCAATTGGCATCCCAACGACAGCTACCACATAGTCATTTTTCTTAGATATGCCGGTTTTTATCGAAATATCTGATCCTAGAACAAACATTTCTTGTACTCTTTTTAGCTGTGGTACTGCAACTGGTATAACACCCCACCTTAGAAGAAGTTTTTCTATATTTTGCTCGTGGATCAATCCAATTATTAATGCTTTTGGCCTAAAAGATGAAACTCTACCTGCAGTACTACCTGATTCAGTAAATGCTAGTATGGCTCTAGAACTAATGAAATTAGAAGTCCTGCACGCGTTATATGAGATAGCATCATCCACAGAAGAAAAGTTCATTTTCAATGCTTTTTCTTCTAGATAATTTTCGTAGTCAAAATAAGTTTCTGCCTCTAAAGAAATTTTTGACATATTTTTTACCGCTTCGACTGGATATTTACCTATTGAGGTTTCTGCAGAAAGCATAATTGCATCAGTGCCATCCATTACAGCATTGTGAATATCTGTTGCTTCTGCTCTAGTTGGGAAAGGATTTTCAATCATCGATTCAAGCATTTGAGTTGCTGTTATAACAGGTTTTCCTTGATCATTTGATTCTCTTATTATTAATTTCTGTATGCCAGGCACTTTTTCTATTGGAAGTTGAACACCGAGATCACCTCGTGCAACCATAACTCCATCTGATTCTTCAATTATTTCTTTTAGATGAGGTATGGAGCTTGGTAACTCAATTTTTGAAATTAATTGAGTATTGAAATTATTCTTTGAATACCATCGCCTAACTTTCTTTACATCGGTAGCATCTCTTATGAAGGAAAGGCCTACAAAAGTTGAGTTTATTTTCTTTGCAAATCTAAGACTTTTGATTGTTTCATCCGTAAAATAATCTAAGCTTGAAACAGAACCGGGTATCGTAACAGACTTATTGGATTTTAATATCCCGCTATTCAAAACAGAGCACTGGATCTCTTTATTTCGTTTATTTATTATTTTTAGTTTTATTGCTCCGTCATCGAGAAAAATTGTAGAATTGGTACTTGAATCTTTATATATACCTTGCGGCCATACCTTTATTTTCTCTAGAATTCTACCTTTAAATATAGTTTCATCAGATATCAATATTTTTTGCCCTTTTATTAATTCCACACTGCCTTTATCAATTTTTCCAACTCTGTATTTGGGGCCTGGGACATCAATGAGAATAGCTAAAGGCGTTAGAAGATCTTTCGAGGCTTTTCTAGCATTTTCTACGTACTGAAAATGCTCAGATTGGGTTCCGTGCGAAAGATTTAGCCTTGCTACAGACATACCACTCTTTATTAGTTTTTTTAACGAATCTAGATCTCCAGATGCTGGCCCAATTGTACACACAATTTTAGTTTTTGGGCGCGATTTTACAAAATTTTGAATTGAATATTTCAATATATTTTGTCTTGATTTTATAGAATTTTAGATTTCATAATTTTATTCTCAATAAAGCATAACTAAATAGATAGTTGATAACAAGGATATAAATGAATTCTTTTTGCAGAAAAAGTTTAATAAATCCAAGAGAATAGATTCATGAGAACAATAGGACTTATAAACAGAGAAACAATTGATAAAGATAGTGAAATAGTATCTTCATTATTGAATTATTGTTTTGAGAATGGTTACGATATGGATTCGATATACACTGACTCTAATGTTAAGCAAGAAGGATTAATTAAAAAAGGGGATATTTCAACTATATTAGATATGCCCTATGACAATTCTATATTATTGGTGAAAGATTCTAGTGAATTAGCAACAAATTTACCTTATTTGGTGGAGTTATTAATATCTTTCTCTAAGTTAAACATAAAAGTAGAGTGTTTTAAGTCTAATGATTCAGATGTTCTTATAGACGGCATATCAAAGTTAGGTTACTCTAGGCCACTTTCTTACACACAGATCAAGATCAATGAAGCTATTCAGTCAAAAACAAAAAAAGGGCATGTTCTTGGAAGAATACCTATCGGTTATAGAAAGTCAGACTCAGGTGGCTATGTGGTAGATGCTCAAGAATCTGATTTGGTAAAGAGTATTTATAGTTTGTATAGTGGGAATTTTGGAGAATCTAATCCAATTGGCTTGAGAAGGATTTCAAATGTATTAAATAATAATTTTCCAAAACCTAAGTCTAGATGGAGTCCTCAATCAATCAAAAATATAATTAATAATTGGTTTTATGTTGGTGTTTATAAAAGAGAAGGGATGATAATTTCTAATAATCATACTGCTATAGTGTCTCACGAGCAGTTCGAATTTGTTAATAATTTGATGAAGAAAAAAAAGGCCTCAAAAAAAAAGAATATCTCTAGGAAAGCATTGGTATGTTATGAAAATATAAAGTTTAGATGTGGCTTTTGTAGAATGCCTATTTTTAAGACTTCTCATACAAGAAAATGGGTAAATAAAGACGGCAAAGAGAAAGAGAAAGTATATTATTATTTTAGATGCCATAGCTATGCTTGTACGATAAAAAAGAGAAATAAGTTTGATAATCATCAAATGAAAAATCTGATAGATGAAAATTTAGTTTTAAAACAAGAATTAGACATTCAACAAGAAACTCCAATTTTAAAGGACTATTCTATTCTAATTCGTAATTTTAGAGATAAAGTAAAACTTGTGAGTCGAGGAAAGGGTCGTATTACTGATCTTGAATCTGAATTGCAACAATTACGAAATATTGAAAGCGGATATAATTTACAATCAATGGAAAAAAGAAAAGTTCCCCCAAAAGTGATGGAAATTAAATCAGGCAAGGTAAGAATTTTGACTCAGGTTTAAAGTTTATGTATATTCTATCGCGATCAAGGTGAACGAGTAGCCGCTTTTTAAAAGAGGAAAGTCTGAGCACCATCGGACGTGAATGCCGGATAACTACCGGGCAAGGTGACTTGACGGAAAGTGCAACAGAAAATAGACCGCCTATTGGTAAGGGTGAAAAGGTGAGGTAAGAGCTTACCGCATTTAAGGAAACTTTAATGGCATGGCAAACCCCATTCGGTGCAAGGTCAAATAGAGAAGCTTAAGCGAGTCCGACTAGCTTCTGGGTAGACCGCTTGATTTACTCGGCGACGAGTGAACTAGATAAATGGCTACTGCCTTATAAAGGTACAGAACTCAGCTTATAGTTTGCCTTGATCAATCTTTTTGGCCTCTTTGATTCCACTCAGAATCTTTAAACATGTTCAAGCCAGGGTCTAGTATAATATCTTTGTATTTTTCAGGAGGATTATCTTTTATGTAATCCTCATTGAGTTCTACTCCCCAGCCATGTCCTTTAGGCAAACTGAAATATCCGTCTTCAACTTCTGGATAATTCGATCCTGCTTTCTTTACATGAGGATCTGCAAAGTCGTTAAAGTGTTCAACAATTTTTCCGTTTCTGAGCGTGAAAACAAGACTGACCGAAGCTGTGGTTGAAATTATACCTCCAACATTATGTGGAGCCACCATTATTGAATAATTTTCAGCAATTGATGAAATCTTCTTTGCTTCTAATAACCCTCCAGTTTGAGTAATATCTGGCTGTATAACATCTACAGCGCCTAAATTCCAAAGTTCTCTGAATTCAGGAGAGCCATATAACCTTTCTCCAGTAGCTATTGGTAGANGNGTGTGTTCTCTAACAGATTTTAATGCAGGCAGGTCACCCGGCCTGGTAGGTTCTTCAAGCCAAGCAGGATTGTATTGTTCTACTGCTTTGGCTATTTCTCTTGCTTGATGAGGAGCAAAACGTCCATGCATTTCAAGCATAATTTGTGCTTTATTTCCTGCAACAGAGGCAACTGCTTCTATGAGATCCATAGACTTATAGAATTCTTTTCTNCTTAATTCGAGGTCTCCATTTCCAAAAGGATCAAATTTCATACCAATGTACCCCTTATCAACTACTCTCTGGGCTGCTTCAGCAAATTGTTGAGGATCTCTTTCAACCGTGTACCATCCATTGGCATATGCAGGAATTTTTTCCTTTACTTTTCCACCTAATAGTTTNTAAACAGGAGTTTCACAATATTTTCCGATTATGTCCCAGAAAGCAAGCTCAATCAATGCAAGTCCTGTGTAGACAACTTCGCCAGGTTTGCCAAAATCAAGAAGAGTCATTCTTCTGTAAAGATCTTCAATNTCAAATGGATCGTGTCCTATAAAATGTCGTTCAATATCTTTTAAATATTCATTAACAGTGTGAGTTTTTCCTAGTACTCTCGCTTCTCCAACTCCAGATATTCCTTCATCAGTTTCAACAATCAAGTAAGTAAGATTTCTCCACGGAGTGCCTAGCACCAATGTTCTAAAACTTGTAGTTTTCATTTACTTTTGCCTTACTACTCTTTTATATCCATAGAACATCTTATCTAATCCAATTTACTCAACAAATCGTTGCATCGAGATAATGCCGTTTTCTCCTCAAAGCCCTGACATAATACTATAAAATTTCCATAGACCACAAATTCACCGTATTTGTGTGACGTGCATGANCCGATATCATGAGACCAATTATCTTTGGTACCTTTTTCACCACCTCCGCACATTCTTCTATCTTTTATTCCTACATCCCAGGTAGCATCTTCCTTCTTAAGCTTGGCATCTGGACCAGTACTTTCTTCAGCCATTGGTATCCCTAAAGTTTTGGCGTCTTCGTGGGTTTCATAAAAGCGTACTTCAAATTCTATCCTGTCATGAAATCCCCAGTATGCTTCAGTTGCGCCCACTAAACCTTCTACTTTGTAGTTTCGACTTTTCTTAAATCCTNCAGTTTTTAAATCCTCTAATGTGTAAATTTTATCTCTAGGGGTTATTTTTTGAATTAAATCTTCAGATGAGTCTCCCCCCCCACACGCAATAATCCCTGCAAGAAAAAATGTTATACCAAAAAAACTTATATATTTGAGNATTCCAATCTGAGTTTTCATGATTTTTTATNCTGANTTNCTCNATNTNNCATANGATTAANATTTAGAGNAAATATACTGAACTACAGCCTCANNCACTCAACATACTGCAAATCTAATTTTTCTACAATAACTGTGTATTTGTTTAAAGTGTCATCCTTATTATAATCTGAACACATTAATATAAACTTTCCGTAAAACTATAAAAATTTATAATAAGTCTGGATATTGTGACATTTTAAGCTCTTGTTGAGTTTTCACATCTAAAAGAACTGATTTTCCTTCTCCGTTGAGCTTTCTTGCTTCAAGGATTGCGTCTTTAATTTCGTCAGGATTATCAACATTTATCCCAATTGCACCCATACCTTCAGCTATTTTTGCATAGCTTCCTGTCATTTTTATTGTTTCGAATTTCTCAATTGATTGTGGATAGTTTGATGAATAGCCACCCATAGTTTGGTTATTCATTACAACAGTCGTAATGGGGTTTCCTGATCTCGCTGCAGTCTCTATATCTAGTCCTGACATTCCAAAAGCCCCATCTCCCATAAAATTCATGCAAAATTTACCTGGTTCAGCCATTTTTGCTCCTATCATAAGAGGAATCCCATAACCCAAATGAGTACTTTTACCCCATCCTAGATATGAACAAGGAATGGTTGCAGTAAGAAAGGGCATAATCTGATCTCTTGGATGCCCTGCATCATGAGTTATAATGCTATTTTCGTGATCTATGTTGTTATTAATTTCATTGATCAGCCTATAAGGGTTTATAGGGTTCATATTTGAGTTCAGAAGCGGATTCCACTCTGAATACCACTCATCTTTACATTCTTTTATTAATTCTTTATTAGTTCTTCTTTTTTCTTCAATCTTTGAGAGCTTATGATTGGAATTGATACACTCAATCATCATCTGTAACACTAATTTTGCGTCACCAAGCAGAGGTATCTCAACGTTGTAATCTTTGTTTATATCTTCATAATTATTTGTCGAATGGATTATCTTTTTTCCACTAGGAATAGTTATTCCATAATTTGTAATAGTCAGACTAGATCCTATTGCAAAAATAGTGTCTGAATCTCCAAGCCATTTCCATACTGGCTTTGGTGCAGTTCTGTTTGCTGATCCAAGAGATAATGGATTTCTTTCATCAAAGGCACTTTTACCTGGCATCGTAGTAACGACTGGTAAACCAAGGATATCGGACAATTCTTTTAGTTCTTTGGTTGCCTCAGCATAAAGCACTCCTTGACCTGCCCAGATTATTGGGTTTTTTGAATTCACGATCAATTCAGTCGCTTTTTCAATTGAGTCATCAGTTGGTGAAACTTTTGATGATTCTGGGCTATGATAGTCATTAATGTTTAAAATTTCATCAGTCATATTGTCTCTATGCATTTCTAGGAGAACAGGTCCAGGCCTTCCATTCTTAACTGCATGTACAGCTCTTCTCATTAAGGGGACAATTCTATCTGGACTGTTTATCGATTCGGACCATTTGGTGATTCTGTCATAGTTTCTCGAAGCCCAAAAAGATGGCTTAACATCCACGCTCATTAATGATACTCCATCGGGAATAAATAGAATTGGCACTGAGTCAGCCCACGCTTGAGCTATAGCTCCATAGGCATTCTCGGCACCTGGTCCACCTTGACACGCAAACACGCCAAACCCTTTGCCTGCTTTAACCCTACTAAAACCATCTGCTGCCATAATGCCGCCTCGTTCTTGCCTAAACATAATAGGCCTTATACCTTCCTTTGCAACTGCTTCTATCAATGGATTTGATGGAAAGCAAGCAAGCCATTCAACACCTTCTTTTTTTAAAATTTTTGCAATTGCGTCGTAACCGTTCATAATCCCTCTATTTTCGTAATTTCTTTTTAGTTTATTCGATTCATAAATTTATTCAATTCCAGTGTATAATTTATCCTGTATAGCACTAAAAGAAAGAACAGATCTGGGGGGATTTATGGATAGAATCAAAGTTGAAGGAAAAGATTATTCATATTTTAGTATTAAAGAGTTCCTAGGTGAAAACTCAAGTATCGAGCGACTCCCTTATTCGATCAAGGTTTTATTAGAAAATATGATTAGAGGGCTGGAGTATGGATTTTCTACTGACCAAGATTTACATAATGTAAAAAATTGGAGTCCTGACTCTTTACCCAAAAAAGAGATACCTTTCATGCCATCTCGCGTAATCTTACAAGATTTTACCGGAGTTCCAGCAGTAGTTGATTTAGCTACTATGAGAGATGCAGCACGTGAATTGGGAGTCGATCCTAAGAAAATTAATCCATTAGTTCGATCTGACCTAGTTATTGATCATTCTGTGCAAGTAGATTTTTTTAAAACAGATCAAGCTCTCCAAAAAAATACTGACTTAGAGTTCAAGAGAAACAGAGAGCGATATCAGTTTTTAAAATGGGGACAACAGGCATTTGATAATTTAAGAATTGTGCCTCCAGGTGTTGGAATTGTTCATCAAGTGAATTTAGAATATTTAGCTCCGGGAATCACTATTGATGAACGTAAAGGTACAAGTTTTATATTTCCTGATACCTGCATTGGGACAGATTCACACACTACCATGATTAATGGCCTTGGAGTTCTTGGATGGGGAGTTGGAGGCATAGAAGCAGAAGCTGTAATGTTAGGCCAGCCTTACTATATGAAATTGCCTGAAGTTGTGGGAGTTAGATTAGATGGAGAATTAGTCGAAGGAACTACAGCTACAGATTTAGTTTTGTCAATTACTCAAGTTTTGAGAAATTTGGGAGTAGTTGAAAAATTTGTAGAATTTTTTGGTTCAGGGCTAAGTCAACTTTCTCTTCAAGACAGGGCGACTATTGCCAATATGGCTCCTGAATACGGTGCTACATGTGGATTTTTTCCGACAGATCACGAAACTTTGCATTATCTACTAGACTCCGGTAGGCCTGAGTCTATCGTAAAACTGGTAGAAAAATATACCAAAGAACAGCTTCTATTTCACGATGACAGCGTAACTCCTGCATATAATCAAATTGTTGATTTTGATTTAAGTTCTGTTCGTCCTAGTATGTCTGGGCCAAAAAGGCCTCAAGATAAAATCTTCTTAAACGACGTAGGAAATNCTTTCCAAAAATCTTTCCCAGATGTGCAAAAACAAAATATAGAGGAGCTTTCTGATGGTTCAATTACGATTGCTGCGATAACAAGTTGCANAAATACCTCTAATCCATCTGTTATGGTTGGAGCTGGGTTGTTAGCAAGGAATTTGATTTCCAAGGGCATTAAACCAAAATCTTGGGTTAAAACTTCTATGGCTCCTGGATCTAGAGTGGTATCGAATTACCTTGAGAAATCTGGTTTAGATATATCACTAAACTCAATGGGATTTAATACGGTTGGATTCGGATGTACTACGTGCATCGGTAATTCTGGCCCTCTCGAAGACCATATTTCTGAAGCTATTGAGAGCTCTAATTTAATTGTAGCGAGTGTTTTGAGTGGCAATCGTAATTTCGAAGGTCGAATCCATCCTTTGGTAAAAGCAAATTTTTTGGCATCCCCTCTGTTGGTTATTGCATACGCAGTTGCGGGTTCGATTTATGTTAACTTAACCGAAGACTCTATTGGAATTGATGTCGATGGTAACGAAGTCTTCTTATCAGATGTTTGGCCTTCTTCTGCTGAAATCTCATCTGTAATNAGTGATTGTATTTCTTCTGAGATGTACCTAGATCAATATCAACTTGCAATGACCGGAGACGATAACTGGAATAATTTAGATTCATCAAGAGGNGACATATTTAAATGGGATAAAGAATCAACTTATATTCAAAAAGTTCCCTTTTTTAAAGATTTTTCAGTAAAAGCTATAGAGTTGGAAGCTGTCTCCGATGCTCGTGCATTATGTGTTTTAGGAGATTCTGTTACTACCGATCATATTTCACCAGCTGGTTCAATTCCTGAGTTGGCCCCATCTGGCCAGCTACTAATTTCAAATGACGTTCCAAGAAAAGATTTCAATTCTTATGGATCTAGACGTGGAAATCATGATGTTATGACTAGGGGCACTTTCGGTAATATACATCTTAAAAATAAGCTTACTCCAGATAAAGAAGGAGACTGGACGCTTTATTTTCCGACCAATAAAGAGATGAGAATTTTTGATGCCGCAGAGAAATATAAGCAAGATAATGTTCCTTTGATAGTTATAGCTGGAAAGGAGTATGGTACTGGCTCCTCTAGGGATTGGGCAGCTAAAGGACCAAATCTTCTAGGCATTAAAATAGTTATAGCAGAAAGTTATGAAAGAATTCACAGGAGTAATTTAATAGGAATGGGAATAATCCCTACTGAATTTGTGAGAGGGGATAATATGAAGAATCTGGGTATAAAAGGTGATGAACATTTTTCTTTTCAAAAAGTTGATAAAAACACTACTCCTGCATCCCTAATATCAGTGTCTGCTATTAGTAGCAATGGGGATAATATTAAATTTAAGGTTAANTTAAGAATTGATACAGAAGTGGAGAAAAATTATGTTCTTAATGGTGGAGTNCTTCAGTTTGTCCTTCGTAGCATGGTCTNAAACTCTGATTAATTTAGATACTTAGAAAAAGTGCTTTCCAGAGAAGGATTGATAAAACTATAATTACTGACTATTAATTTTCGAGGTGTTATCGGATAACTCTCTAGAAGAATTTGACTTGCAAGGGTGTTCGTGAACATATTCATTATAAATCTTGGAACTTTAAACCACACTTTTTTATTTAATATAGAAGCAAGAGTTGATAAAAATTCTTCAGATGATACTTGTTCAGGGGATACTATATTGAAAGGCCCTTCTAGATGATTTGAATTTAATATGAATTCGAATATAGATAAAACATCTTCCATTGATACCCAAGGCCAAATTTGGTTTCCATTTCCTAAGGATTTTATTTTAAAGTTTGTGACAAGAAATTTCATTATATTAAGAAAAAAACTATCTTCTGAAATAACGTGTCCTAATCTTAAATTAACTACATTAGTATTAGGAGTTTCATAAAACCTTGAAGCTTCTTCCCACTCTAATGCCATTTGAGCCAAAAAACCTCTACCCATAGAGTCCTCTTCGCTAATTTTTTCGCTAGAAGATGGGTTATATATGCTACATGCTGATGCTGATATAAAGTATGTAGGTGGGTTGTTTAATTTTGCAATTATCCTTGAAAGCAACAAGTTAGTTAGAATCCTTGATTCTTTTAATTCTTTTTCTCTTACAAATAATGGATTGAAAGACGTAATTTTATTCCCACAGAGATTTATAATTGCATCGAAAGACTCAAGATTATTGGGATTTATATAGTTAGTTTGTGGAGACCAAAAAATACCCTTTTGGTCTNTATCTCTAACAATTCTTTTTACACTATGTCCACCATGTCTCATTTTTTGGACTAATTTTTGTCCGATAAATCCATGGGATCCAGCTATTGCGATTTTCATTTATTTTTTAGCTTTGATAAGAATATTGGATCTACCGGAAAAAGCCANCCTCTATTTTTTATTATAGCTTTGGCAAGATCTGGAGAAATTGAAACAATTATTTCGGGNTCTATAGAAAATCTACCAGTAAACCCTCCTATAGCGCTTCTTGTATGAACACCTGAATAACCTCCTTTATCCTCTCCATTTTTGAAGAAATCTCCAAGGCCACCGAATATTGTCTGCCATCTCAATGAGAACCCATTCATTACTGCTGGCCCNGAGTTAAAATCTACATCAGTAGATACAACCATTCCTAGAGCTTTGACAGTATATAATACATCATTTAGATCTCCTCCTTCACCGCCACATTTTAATGCCCAATGTAACCGCGTAATCATATTGTCAGCGATTTTTTGTGCTGCATCTTGNCCATGTTTTACCCTTTTAGGATCATCATTCATTTGATGGTCTCCTCCTCCTTCACCAGATAGGTAAACAAGACCAGATTCATGGAATAAAACTGAGGCTATAGGCAGACCACTTTTTGTTATACTGGTTACGTGTTCTTTGAAAGTTCCTAGTTTAATGCCTAATTTGTTGATTCTGTCATAGACATTAAAATTTCGTCTAATCTCTTTTGGAACTATAGAATTTTCATAATAATGACTCATTTTTTCTCCTAACTTTCTTTTATTGTAAATATTTTGTTATCCACTATCCATTCTTCATTTAAAGTGAGTCCCAATCCTGGCTTATTATTAGGGCCAACTTTTCCATCTTTGTCTAGACTTATTATTTCTAAGGTAGCAAAATCTGCTGTTGAAGTTGGCATCCAGTATTCATAGTAAGTGCAGTTATTTATACTACAGGTTACATGTATATTTGCCATGTTAAAGAATATATTTCCTCCAGTCCCAATCTCACATCTTTTGCCAAATGCTTCTGAAACAGCACAAGATTTCATTAATCCAGTAATTCCAAGTTTTCTTGAAGTGCCTCTCATTATTTGAGGTGCTAATTGGTTAACATATAATTTATTTTCATTAAATAAGAATGAAGCTTGATCTGACATTGCTAAAGGAGTTTTAATTTTTTTGGAGAGATTTTTTATTGATTCAAAATCATCCCATCTTATTGGATCCTCAAACCAATAAAAAAAATTATCATCCAATACTTTTCCAATTTTTAATGCTTTTTCATAATTGTAAGAATTGTTTGGATCTAGCATAAGTGTATAATTTTCATCAACATTATTTCTGACTAAATTCACCATTTTTATGGTGTTGTTGCTATCCATTGGGCCAGGATGAATTTTGTATGCCTTTAAGCCCAGATCTTTCATCTCATCGCTTTCTCTAACATACCCTTCAGGATCATTATGTCTAGGCTGATAAGTGCCATATGCTGGGATTTCTTTAAGGTTCCCACCAAGAAGACTGTAAACAGGCAGTCCAGACACCTTTCCTTTTAAGTCCCAGAGAGCAACGTCTATCGATGCCCACGAACTGAAATCCATAGGAGAAAATCTATTAATTGACCACTTAGGCATTTTGTTTAGATATGTCCACAATGAAACATTATCTAATGGATTTTGGCCTATAAGTAAATTTGAAAACTTATTGAAAATATTATTTATAATTGACATCGAGTCACCCCTATGATTACCGACCATAGAGTTTCCTTCAATGCCTTGATCAGTTTTAATTCTTAAAATTCCTTGATGAACTATACCTCCTGTTATTGCAGATGCACCTCTGTGATCTTGCACATTATCNCCAACAAATTCTAAATTTCTCTCAACTATATCAATGTNAATATCAGTAATTTTCATAATTTTAATTTACACTATTAATTCAGATTTATGTCCATTGGAGGAGATAATTATAAATTATGGAAGTATCAAACTTAATATTGGTAAGGCATGGTCAGAGCGAATGGAACAAACAAGATAAATTTACAGGATGGGTCGATGTAAATCTTTCTAGCAAAGGCATTGAAGAGGCCAAAGAAGCTGGCTTAAAAATAAAGCAAGCTAATATTCAATTTAATCGTATTTATACCTCTGTTTTGACAAGATCCATCCAGACATTTAACGAAATCAACAAAATATGTAAGTTTTCTGCCCCGATTGAACAAGAATGGAGATTGAATGAACGACATTATGGAGGGTTGCAGGGGTTAAACAAGCAAAAAATGAGAGAAATGCATGGGGATGATCAGGTTTTAACTTGGAGAAGAAGTTACAAGACTAGNCCACCTGAACTGAGTGATGCTGCAACATCCAAATTAATGAACCAAGAATGTTTTCTGGGAGAAGTGATTAAACAATTTCCAAAATGTGAATCGCTTTTCGATACTTTTAATCGAATAAAACCCTTCTTAACTCAACAGTTACTTCCATCAATAAAGAATAAAGATAACTTATTGATTTCAGCCCACGGCAACAGTATCAGAGCGATGTTAAAATTTTTTGAAAAAATATCTGACGATGATATTGTTAAACTAGAAATTCCTACTGGAAAGCCACTTCATTTGGCTATAAGATCCNATATGCATATAGTTAAAAAAGAATATCTTTGATTATATTAAAGTTTGCCTCTTCCTCATTTCTGAGATGTCAAAATCAAGACCAATACCAGCACTTTCTGGTACATTGATCATGCCATTCTTTGCTTCAAAATTATTTCTGATTATGGGATTTTCTCTTATTGAAATTTTTTCTATATTGTATTCAAGAGGTAAAGTTAAATCCTCATCATTTGCAAGAAAATGTGCGTGGACTGCAGTAGAAATCAGAGGTTGAGTGTTATGTATCATTATTGATTTATTTTGTGACTTAATGAATGGAAATATTTTCAAAAATTCTGTTATACCTCCAGTTTTAACTACGTCTGGTTGTACNATATCAGGATTACCTTGCTTGATCAGATGCTTAAAATCACCTACCGTATAGCAACACTCACCGCTAGCAACTGGAATATCAAGTGAATCAGAAACCTGTTTTAATCCATCTAAATCTGTTACGTGAACAGGTTGTTCGAATTGGAAAACATTTAAATCTTGTAANTGTTTCCCGATTTCAATTGCTTTTTTTGTAGAATAAGCTCCATTTACATCGACCATAACTTCTAATTTATCCCCTAGTTTTTTTCTGATAGCTTCAACATGCTGAATAGTTCTATCTCTGGGTGAATCAATTTCTTCAGGATAAGCAGAGTGCATTTTGTAGAAAGAATAACCTTGATCATAATATGATGCTGCTCTGTCTGCCTCTTCTTCAGGTGACATGTCTCTTTTCATTGAACTAGCATACAATTTAATTTGATTTTTTTTCTTGGAGCCTAATATTGAATGTAATGGAATCGAAGAGACTTGAAGATTTATATCCCAAATCGCTATATCTATACCTGAAATAGCAGTAAGTAAGCTTCCATATGGCCCACAAACTGAAGCAGCTTCATATAACTGATTCCAAATATTGCTACTATCCGTCGGATCTTTCCCCAGTACTATTTCAGAGAAGACTGTTTCAATAGCAGATTTAATAACCCACGGTGCTCTTCTAAAACATTCTCCCACGCCAGTTATTCCTTGATCAGTATCAATGATTACGTAAGGATAGAGCCCATCAACTACCAAGCACTCAATGTTCGATATTTTCATTTTTTAGTCTACCATCTCTTTTGGCAGTTTAAACTGTATATTTTCTGAAGGTCCACCGATATATTCTACTGAAACAGGATTTATAGCTTTAATGACTTTTTGAACCATTTTTTCTGGAGTGGAAGCACCAGATGTTATACCTACAACATTTATATTTTTCAACCAATCATAATTTATTTCTTCGGGGCCCAAAATTAAGTGAGAAAGAACCCCTTTTTGTCTTGCGACTTCTTTCAACCTTTGGCAATTTGAACTGTTATCTGCCCCTATTACTAAGACCAAATCACTTAATTCTGCCAATAATTCTGTTGCACTCTGACGATTTGTGGTGGCATAGCATATATCATTTCTTATCAGAGCCTTAGGAGCTANTTTTTTTATTTGATTGATTGCTTTTGAAGTATCGNTTACTGAGAGAGTTGTTTGTGTTATGACAGCCACATCNTGCAAATCTTGGATCTTATCGGTCGGAAAGTCCTCTCTTTCATCGACCAATATCATTTCAGCTTGCCCCATTGTTCCAATTACTTCTTGATGGCCTTTATGGCCAACCAGAATGATAGATTTATTTTCTTTAACGTATTTTTTTGCTTCATTATGAACTTTGGTGACAAGCGGGCAGGTTGCATCAATAACTTTCAAGTTTTTAGTTTTGGCAATATTGTAATCTTCTGGAGCAGACCCATGGGCAGAAAATACAACGACACTACCCTCTGGAATGTCTGATACATTTTCAACAGTTATTGCTCCTTGATCTTCAACATCTTTAACAACGTTTGGATTATGAACAATCTGATGCTTTACGTATACAGGAGATCCAAACTTTTCTAATGCCAATTCTACAATATCTATAGCTCTGACCACGCCTGCACAGAAACCTCTTGGGCTTGTAACTAAAACTTTCAATAATCAATTTCCTTTCTTTATTTTTTTATCATTGAAGCAGTCATAGGTGCAACTAAGAAACAAATCCCTGCTAGAGATATTAAAGCAAAGTAACCTAGATTGTCCCTATAGTTGTTGAGATAATCTATAAGCACCCCAGAACCTCTTGCACCAAGGCTTGAAAATAGAAAACTGAAAGCCAACCATCCGATCTGATTTCCAGCATTCTTCCTTGATATTATATCGTTGGTTAGCGCCCAAATTGTTCCAAACATAGTTCCAACTGCCAATCCAATTCCTCCACAAAGAATTAATACCATAATTTGGCTATGAAAAATTGTCATTATAAAACAGCTTGCACAACCAATTAAACCACCTCCAAATATGATGTATTTTCTATTAAATTTATCTGACAATTTTCCAGCTGGAATCATTGCCAATCCGATACTTACTCCAAGTACTACGATTATATAAGTCATCATTGTCGTTGGATTTTCGAGGTTAAGGACATCTCTTACAAAGAACATAGCATATGATTGTAAAGACGAAAAAGCAGTCAGCGTGATGCTCAATGTAATCACTATTAAGATCAGGTTAATTTT
>PACM01000001.1 GCA_002700125.1 Dehalococcoidia bacterium | reverse complement strand
TCGACGGGACGGGTGTCAATGTGGGACTCCGCATCCCCCTTACCTCGGATTACCACCTGAACCAAGGGTTCACTCACATTTTTAAGCCCCGTTTTTGCGGGGCTTTTTATAACTGATTGGTTTGTGATAAATAAAAATCTCTTATTTCTAAATACAACGATGGCAATTGTGTCCAATTATTATTGCGGACGGAATTTCTGAACTCTTTTCCCTGTTTCAACTTCAGTGGTATACAGGTTGCCTTTAGAATCCATGGCCACATTGTGAATCCAGCCAAATTGACCGGCGTATCGTCCAGGCCGACCTAGTGAATCACTGACATCTAAATTGTGCCGGTTAAGAATCCATACCCTGTTATTCATGCCATCGGCTACATAAAGCATACTTTGTTGTGGGTCTCGGGATAATTCAATATCCCAGACAGATCCCATATCCAGCGTTTTTGGCGCTATAAATGCTTCTTTTATAAAAGTCCCATCTTTTTGAAAAACTTGGATGCGGTTATTCACACGATCAGCAATATAAACATGTCCATCATTTGATAGACGTATTGCATGGACTGGACTGCGGAAGGAACTGTCCGGTGGCGTTAAAGATGAATAATCAGGCAAAGGTCTATCATGAGGAACAGAACCATAAGCCCCCCAATGACGTTTGTATTCACCGGTGGTAGCATCAACGACAATAATACGGCGATTGCGATAACCATCAGAAATATAGGCCTCATTATTTTCGGCATCCACAGCTATATCTGTCGGCTTTCCCAGATGTTGTGTATCATTGCTGCCGCCATAAACACCGTATTCCCCAACTTGCAATAATAACTCTCCTTTGTTACTCAGCTTAAGCACCACGTCATCCGTATTTCCGGCACCTGCAATCCAGATATTGTCTTCATGGTCGATAAATAGTCCGTGCTCGGTTTGGGGCCACTGACCGGAGAAGTTTTTTCCGCCAAACCAGGTCAGCAGGTTTCCCTGCTGATCGAAAGCAAGTACCGATGGAGCAGGTAAGCAGCAGTCGTCCAATGGTGGATCTTGGGCCAGGCCGGCTTCCTGCTGTGTCAGAGAATTAGGCCGCTGTACAATCCAGATGTTGTCCTTGGAATCGACATCAACCCCAGCCACCTGACCCATTATCCAGTTGTTTGGCAACTGTTTGGGCCAATCTGGAACAACGTCAAATTTTGTGGGAGCCGGAACTGCTATTGAATCCACAGAAGCACAGGTAAAAATAAACAGACATAAAAGCGCGCCAAAGATTCTGTTTACAAAATGTTTATTGATTTTCATCATCGTGAGCCTCGATTAGTTGCAATGGTTCTTACAATGGTTATGTAAAAAATACGATGTTACACTCCACTACCTATCTATTATAATACCATTTAATTTATTACTCAAACCAAACCTAAAAGGTTTTCAAATTAAATTTTACGCAAATATTGTAGCTATAGAAAAAGGTCAATATTTTCTCCGTTATCAAAGACCATACGCGGAAAAAATATCTCTAGAATCTAATCATCCTAAAAAAACAGGCAACAAAATACAAGTTTCAAATTAATCCAGCAGAATACGAATAATTAACCCAGGTTCATCTTTCGACTATTAGAAATTATGAGTAGAATTTGGTTTTTAGCCTGTAAAACAATTATCAATACTGGAAAGTAATTCTGTTGCTTTTGTTTTACTTATTTACGAACTTCGCGAATGTGTGTGGGGAACTTGGTTTGTTTAATTTTTACTTAAATAATTTATTTTTGTAGATTTTGATTAAACTTGGTTCTCAAGTGAATCTCATCATAAAACCCAATTAAAAAGGATAAACTATGAAAAACACGATAAATACTGTTTTATTCTCAATGATATCATGGGTCTGGCTAACATCTTTATCTGCTCAGATGGTAATGGATGGAGATGATTCAGACTGGTCCGGTATATCCGGTGTTACAGCCGTAGATAACCTAGATGGGGCATACCCTGCAGAAGTGGGGGCTGCTGTTACTGACATTGTTGATCTTGCAGAAGTGAAGGCGACGACTGATGGTAACGTGCTTTACGTGTACCTCAAATTCCATGGTGGCCCAGCCTGGCCAAACTCGGCATATGTGAACGATAACGATTCCGTCAGAAATAGAGGTTATTATAAATTGCTTATTGATGCAGATAATGATGCTACAACAGGCTGGAGCAGTCACTATTACGAAGGGCACTTTACTCCCGTGGGTTATATGGCAAGCGCGGGTCTAGCAGATACAGACGCCATTGGTTCTGAAATCATGCTGGAGTGGGGTGCCGACTCCAGATGGGATGCAGATGCTGACAGTACTGAAATTAAATATTTTAGTTATTGGGCGGCTGACTATAGCGGCTACGATGGTGCAACGGATGATGGAGACGATTATGAAATTTTCGATATGAGTGTTGAAGATACAGACGTAGAAACATCATTAGGCTGGGAAGGTGCCCTACAAATTGGCTCTACTGACAGTGAAACCCTTAACGCTGATGACCGCTATTTCTGGAATGGACACGGCTGGGGTAATAATTTTATTGAATTCGCTGTTGAAATTGCTCCATTTAAGGAATACTGGTCTGCATTAGGCATAGATTATTTTAATGAAGATGATGTCATTGGTTTTGCTGGT
Source organism: Dehalococcoidia bacterium (assembly GCA_002700125.1). Taxonomy (GTDB): domain Bacteria; phylum Chloroflexota; class Dehalococcoidia; order Lucifugimonadales; family Lucifugimonadaceae. Next base: position 12,222 of record PACM01000001.1, on the reverse strand, counting down.
ATGACTGAAACTCCTGTAGATGATTGGGGTACTGATATATCCGCCGGAGGTTCTTTTACAATCAGTGGTCAACCATCTCGCCCAAACAGCATGTCTTTCGATGGTGATGACAGTGACTGGACAGGTCAACCTGTATTAGCAACAGCTGTTGATAATCTTGATGGAGCATACCCTTCAGAAGTCGGTGCTGCTGTTACTGATATAGTAGATATCGCCGAAGTAAAAGCATTTGTTAATACGGAAGAGGATGCTCTATACTGGATGCTCAAATTCCATGGTGGCCCATGCTGGCCAAACTCGGCATATGTGAACGACGGTGATTCGGTCAGAAATAGAGGTTATTATCATTTACTTATTGATATTGATAATGATGTTACAACGGGCTGGAATAGCCACTATTACGAAGGTCACTACACTCCCGTCGGTTATATGGCAAGCGCGGGTCTAGCAGATACAGACGCTATCGGTACAGAATTCATGGTTGAATGGGGTAGCGATACCCGATGGCATTTGGATCCTGACAGTACAGAATACAAATATACCAGTTATTGGGCCGCTGATTATCATGAGTATGATGGTCAAACAGATGATGGTGACGATTATGAGATATTCAATTATGATATCACATTTCCAACCCTGGAAAATGCACTGGCCTTTGATGGATCCCTGCTAAATAATAGTTCTGATCTAGATGTAGACCAGGATGGGGAAGCTGATCTGATTGATGGTTTTCCAGATTGGTATGCCAGCAGCTGGGGAGATAATTTCCTCGAAGTAGGCATGTCGCTGCGGACTCTACGGAACTATTGGTCAGCAATGGGTTTTACCGATCTAGATGATTATTCATCAATGGCCGTTGCGGGTTTTACTGAAACGCCGGTCGATGATTGGGGCACGGATTTTACACCTCGCGGAGAAATTGTTGTCCTGGGTGTTGAAGATGATGTCTCAAACCTGCCAGAGCAGTTTATGTTGGAAAACAACTACCCGAATCCATTCAATCCGGAAACAAATATTTCATTTACGGTCCCTAATAATGGGAACATAAATTTGACTGTCTATAATGTTATGGGACAGAAAGTTTATACAATATTAGATGGATATACACGCGCCGGAAACCATAGTGTCAAATGGAATGGTTTGGATCAAAACAGCAATGAAGTTTCCAGTGGAATTTATTTTTATTCCTTGAAATCAGATGCAGGTTCAATCACGAAAACCATGGTTTTGATGAAGTAATTACGGGTTCCGTTAAAAATAAAATCAATAAAGTGGGCTTGTCTGGTTGTGGCAAGCCCATTTTATTTTATCAACATTAGCTTCATTATTTATTATATGGGAAATACCTTAAAAGTCCTTCGATCGGTCTTTATACTTATTCTTTTTTCACTGTTGTCAAACTGTTCTACAAGCACGAATGAAAATTTTGTACTGGCAACCTACCGTGGAGGTGAAGTTCGATTAAATGAATATGTTGATCATTATTTATTAAGCACAAAACGTAAACCCGATGAAATGCCTACGGAAGACAATTTGATTGATATAGTATCAGAAAAAGCAATTAGTAAAATCGCAATACTGGAGGCTCAGAACAGAGAATTAATTGATAGTCCAAATTTCCTTAAAAAGTTAAATCACAGTCAAAAAAAGATTCTGTTTTATAGATATATGAGACAGGAAATCATTAATGCTGTTATTACGGACAGTCTGGTCAGGCGGTTTTATACTGATTACAGTCCCCAGTATAATATGAAATATATTCTCAGACCATTTATTGAAAAATCAAAACAGGAATTTATACAATCACAAAAAGATACGATTGATTTCATTTATGAGATGTTGCAAAATGGATATTCATTTGCAGAGCTTGCAAAAAGATATTCACAAGACATGGTTTCCAATAAAAAGGGTGGTGATATAGGTTTCCTGGTAAAAGAATCAATAGGAGATGAAATCATTCGCAGTGTAATGGATACACTGTCTGATTATTCTTATTCAACGCCGTTTCTGGGTGTTGCCGGGTACTATATATTATATAAAGGAGAAAAACGCGAAGTAAATATTCCCCTTTTTAAAGATGTAAAAGACAGGATCTGGCAAACTCTTTACAGGACAAGACGGCACTATATAAAAGAAAAAGCAAAATTAAGATTTGATCAATTGTCATCTCATTACAATTATGATGTTCATGAAATAACCATAAAAAAAATTTCAAATGAGCTTAAAATCCAACCAAAACGGGATCCTTTCAAATATGAAAATTTATCGATTGATGTTTTAAATGAACCAGTAGCAACTTTTATAGAAGACACTTTATACATTAGAGATATATACGCAGATAAAAAGAAACGGCCAACGGATAAGTTTGACTTTAGATTGAGATTAAATGCATTGGCTCAAGAAAAACTGTTTGCACTTCATGCACGAGAATTGGATATCCATAAAGAGAATGAAGTAATAGATGAATTGCAAAATATATATGATTCTCAGTTGAGAAATGAACTTTATCATCAGGAAGTAAAAATAAAAGCAGATAATAAAATTGAATTAATTTCTGATGAAGAAATAAAACAATTATCACGATTCGAATTAAGACGATTACATTTAGATATAGAGAAAGATTTTCGCCAATTACTTGAAGCTGAAATGAAGGAGAAATTCAAATTGGAGATCAATGATCATCAAATGGAAAATGCTCTTCAAATTGCATTAAGAAAAAAGAAACTGCAAAATATGGAAATGGTATCAAAATAGTCATATGTTTAGAAGTATTGTAAAATATATAATATTTCTATTATTTATTTCTAGTTTAGTTTTTTCCGGGTCAACAGGAAAAATTGGCGGGAGAATAGTGGATAATAAAACAGGAAAGCCATTAGCGGGTGTCAATGTAATTGTAACCGGTACCGGAATTGGAGCTGCTTCCGGGCTCGACGGCAGTTATATGATTATCAATGTTCCCCCAGGTACATATTCTATAAACGCTACAATGATCGGATATAAAAAACATAATGTCACAAATGTGATTGTTTCAGTTGATCGAACAACCAGAATAGAAATAGAATTAAGCGAAACAGTAATTGCGGGTGAAGAAGTAACTGTTATAGCAAAACGAAAAAACGTGGAACTCGACCGTACAAATACTGCTTCGTACATTAATCGTGAAGAGATAGAGAGCTTACCTGTTTCTACCGTGGATGATATATTACAGCTGCAGGCTGGTATTGTTTCTGATGCTGGGGGGAATCTGCATATCAGGGGCGGTCGATCCCGTGAAATCGCTTATATGGTTGATGGTGTTCCAGTCACCGACACTTATAGTCAGTCTGGTGGTTCCATGGTCAGTATTGAAAATAATTTTATCAAAGAACTACAAGTAATAACTGGAACGTTTAACGCTGAGTATGGGTCTGCTCAATCTGGGATCGTGAACGTTGTTACTAAAATTCCCGGGTCAAAATATGAAGGTTCCATTGAACAGTTATTAGGGAGTTTTTATTCTCCGGGACATCCTCAATATATCGGTTTGAGCACCTTCCAGCCTACCTCAGAAAAAGAAATGAAGATTTCAATTTCAGGTCCATTATTAAACTTGAAAAAATCAGGTAAGGTAGGATTTTTTCTAAATGGTCGTTTTGTAGATTCAAATGGATGGTTAAATGGCCAGCGCCGATACATGCCGGAAGACGGGTGGGAAATTGAGGTTTACCGGGAATGGTATTCCGCAACTTATGATCCAAAAGATCCGCTAATCATTCCCCTGCCAGACTCACTCCATACGGGTGATGGGAATATTGTACCTATGGACTGGGAAAAAATGATGAGTTTGAACTTTAAACTTGTTTACCAGCCATCACCAAAACTGACCTTTTCTGTTAATTCATTTTATAATGATTCATATGGCAAAGGATACAGTTCATCTTGGAGGTTTTGCCCGGATGGTAATGCCTCATGGGTAGATCAGAGCATGTCTTCCATGCTTATTATTACTCACAGTCCTTTTGAAAATTTGTTTTACAATTTGAGATATTCATTTCAAAAGTCTGCGTCCCAACGATATGCGTTTGAAAATGCAGATGATCCCCGCTATCAAATCACAGCAGTTAACGCCTGGGACCCCGGGAAATTATCCGGTTATGATTACGGAGGAATCTACAGTTGGGACAGAAGATCAGATGAGCAGTTTATCCATTTAACCAATGGTGATATTACCTGGCAAATAAATAATATTATCGAGGTAAAGGGCGGTTTTGAAGCAAAAACATATACCCTGCACTATTTGAATGCCCCCATGCGTGAAGTATTAGGCTATGAAACTATGCAGTTTCCATGGTCAAGGTCTGAAATATTTGATTTTGAGATTCCATATGTAATGTTTCGGGACTCCACAGCAAAATATGAATTTGGCAACCTGCGTTTACGGGAAACCCATCCAGATAGTTTATCAGATCACCTGTTTTACACAGATTACACCCGGGAGCCCATGGAAGCGTCCGGATTTGTCCAGACAACCCTTGAACTGGGCAAGGTTATCCTCAATGCTGGCATAAGACTGGATTATTTTTGGCCCAATGATCGCTGGGCACCAGATTATTCAGTTGTATATCCAGAATTTGTCGGGGCAGACGGTTACTATGAACAGGCAAAAAGAAAATACAAATTCAGTCCGCGCTTCGGTCTCTCTTTCCCCATCTCAACAACAGGAGCACTAAGATTATCCTATGGTCATTTTTTCCAGATACCAAGTTATGAAAAAATGTATCAAAATCCGGTTCTCCCCCATTATAATCAATTTAGTATTATTGGAAGTCGGATCGGAAATCCCAACCTGAAACCGGAAAACACTGTCCAATATGAGGTCGGATATCAGCAGGAGCTAACAAGCAGTTTGGCCATGGAATTGTCGGTCTTCCACAAAGATATCAAGGACTTGCTGGGTATAGAAATATTAACCCTGAGCAATTCTTCCACCTTTTACAGATATATAAACAAAGAATATGGAAATTCATCGGGTGTTACCCTTGCATTTAATTATACTGCACCTGACAGAAAATTTGTTACTGGTATTGATTACACCTACATGCTGGCAAAGGGTAGTGCATCCAGTCCGGAAATGTTGCGGGATATCAGTATTTTATCCGGTCCGGGTATGGGATCTTATACTATTGCGGTTAGAAAAATAAACTATTTAGACTGGGATCAGCGTCATTCATTGAATACTACAATTTCCTATAGACCTAATAATAAGTGGAACATCGGTTTAGTAAGCCAGTTGGGATCTGGTTTACCCTATAGCCCTTCAACATTAGATCCATCTATATCATTGCCAGGAGGAGAGTGGGATAATGCTGGAAGAAAACCTGTGCGCTGGGGTACAGACTTAAAACTAGTAAGGTCTTCTACAATATTCGGTTATAAAAACAGTATAATATTGAATGTGTTTAATCTCTTCAACCATTTGAATGAAAATAATGTAAGAAGTATAACTGGCCGGGCTGGACCAAATGCATATCCTCCTGAAATTGACAGGAAAAGGAATAATCGAATCTTAAAGATAGGTGAATTCACCTTAGACGAAGCCAATTATAATCCTACAGATTATTCCCGCCCTAGATTAATTCAATTAGGAATCATGGTTCAATTTTGATGTTTCAAAAAAATGTATAGCATACGCAACCATTTAATTTTTATTTCTATCGTTGCAATAAATGTGATCAGTATTCTAAATGCTCAATTTGATCCGGGAGATATCGCATATGAAACTGATGTTAATAGAAGAGGATCTACTGCTGGGGCTATGTTGGAAATTGGTGTTGGAGCAAGGGCAGAAGCTCTGGGTGGTGCATTCGTGGCAATCGCTGAAGACCCATCAGCATTATATTGGAACCCAGCAGGTATAACTAAAATAAAATCGCTTTCTCTGCAAATTACCAAAACAAATTGGTTTATTGATACATACTTTAATGTTATGGATTTGGTGATTCCCATCCCCTCATCCCGCTCGACCCTAGGTCTTCATATTGCGTCTCTGGATTATGGTGAAAACCCTGTACGAACTGTTTTCAGACCCAAGGGGACAGGAGAATATTATTCGGCAATGGATTTATGCACTGGGATTTATTGGGCATATTTTATTACTCCCAATATATCTACTGGGCTCGGAGCAAAATATTTTAATCAGCGGATCTGGCACGAATCAGGATCTGCAATTGTAGCTGATGTTTCAATCTTTTTCAACACACCATTAAAAGGATTCCGTCTTGCGGGTACAATAAGTAATCTGGGGCCTGAATTCAAACTTGATGGACGGGATTTGACCAGAAGTATGGATATTGATGGAAGAAAGGATGATTATTTCAATATCGATAATGTCCCAATTCAATTGAAAACAGAAAAGTACCCCCTACCAGTTTTATTTCGATTTGGCTTAGCATATGAACTCGAGTTTGGGGAAAAGAATTCTTTGCAGACAGCCATGAACTTTAACCACCCCAGCAATAATGTCGAAACAGTCGATGTGGGTTTTGAAGCAAAATTTTTTAACACATATTTTTTACGGGCAGGTTACCATTCCCTTGGCGCTGACTATGCTGCAGACGGGCTTACATTGGGCGGCGGCTTAAAATATAAATTGTTTCATTCAATGATGCTTACCGTCGACTATTCATGGTCTGACTGGACCATCCTTTCATCGGTTAGTCGACTAACAATCGGCATCAGCGCAAATTGATTATGACGATTTTAAAACTGAAGCCATATAATAGCTGGTATGTTTTTCATCTTGTAATAATCCTGAGTGTGTCTGGTTCATTATTTTCGCAGGGGCTTGATGATACACAATACGACACCCACCCTATGCACTGGGCAAGGTTTTGGGCGCGTGGCATCTTTGATCGAAACTTAATTTATACGCCTGTGTGGAATATCGGAAATATTACCGATTCCCATGTGGAACCTAATCAAACAATGAGATGGCCCGGAAGTGAAGGGCTGTCATATGGCAATTACTTTAATTTTTATGTGGGTACACTTGTTACAGATATGTCTCAATTTGAAGGACAAGTAATACCGGAACAGTGGGATGGAGAACAATTTCCTATTTTAAGTGATGCGTTTTTACCTCATGTGAGCCAGCATTCAGTAGCTCAATTATCATCAGACCGCACACACCAGCAGATTTGGTCCCCTATACCCGGTTTTTATAATGATGGTATAAATGGATTTATTTGGGGTATAAATGAAGATACCAACCGTGATGGAGAGTTAGCTCCTTCTGAAGATATAAATTTTAATGGGAAGCTGGATTATCATCTTGAGCCTCCGGAAAGCATCATAAAGAGCCTGGCCATGAGTACAGATAGCCGTACCTGGCCAGAATACTGGCCAGGGGACACATATGCTGGTGATACAAGGTCTCATTTTGGGCGCCCTCCCCGAACAGATAATGCTGGACTTCGTGCTGGTTTGTGGAATGGTGAATATGGTGCAAAAACGATTGCCGACCAGGAATCATATTATATGATGGATGATCATGAAAATGACCATTGGAATGACTATAAAACTGAAAAATATTGGCCTTTAAAAAACCCGGATGGAACCCCCAATACAACACCTTGGAAAGATGGAGGAATTGCTGGTGCAGGACTAGAAATTGAAGCCCGTACATATGCGTGGTTTCATCCTCTGGCAGAGGATTTGGTGGTTTCTGTTTATAAAATCCACAACTATAGCGACTATGAACTGCCCAGGTTAATTGCGGGTACATTTGCTGATGCAAATGTTGCTGGACAGGGGGATTATAATCGAACTGATTATATTGTGGCAACATTTGATCATGAAGGTGAAGGTGGACGTTTAGAATTTGATATTATGTATCAATGGTATGCATTCCCGGAACAATTAGATACATATCAAAAAATTGGTGTATTTGGATTCGGATTCCTTGAAAGCCCCGGTGTAGCATATAATAATATCGATGATGATGCAGACGGTCTAATTGATGAATCCATGGCAGACGGCATTGATAATGATGGCGACTGGTTCCCTTTCGCAGATGTCGGACTCGATCGGGTTGGCCCAGATGATGAGGATTACAGCGGCCCGGATGAAGATGGTACCGAAAATAATGATCAATGGGATACTGAAGATATAAATCTAAATGGTGCACTTGACACCGGGGAAGATGTTAATGAAAATGACCGCCTCGACTATGAGCCGGAAGGAAATGATGTTGGATCTGATGGTATTGGACCCAGTGAGTATGGGTGGACCGGGCCAGACCCAGATGGCACTGAATGCAATGGTGAGATGAATGATGGTGAGTCCAACTTTGATCGGACAGATATAGATGAACAAGACCAAGCAGGTTTAAAACACGTTTATGTATATGAATGGAACAAAGACCTAAAGAGTGATAATCTATTCTGGGTCAGGTATCTGAATCAGGAAGGAATTGATATCGAAGAAACCGATGATAATATATCGTTTACTTTTGGTGCCCGAAATATCAAACTTGGAAAAGATGAGTGGAAACGGTTTACAATTGCATTGCTTATGGGAGAGGATAATGATGATATAGTCCGAAATAAATCAACGATGCAGAAAATATATAATAACAATTATCGATTCCTAACCCCCCCTATTCGCCCGACCGTCATTTCGACAGCCTTTGATAAAAAAGTTGTTTTATATTGGGATACGGAAGCGGAATTTTCTAAAGACCCCTACTTTGGATATGATTTTGAAGGGTATCGTGTTTATAAAAGTACAAACCCCAAATTTCTGGATATTAAGACGATTTCTGATGCATTCGGGAATGTAATACTAATGAAACCTCTAGCAATATATGATAAAATTGACGGTCTTAAAGGGCCCCATCCTATTCCATTTCCATCTTTGGGTGTGCATTATGATATGGGGAAAGACGAAGGCCTGAAACACTCTTATGTAGATACACTAGTTGATAATGGGAGGCTCTATTATTATGCTGTTACATCAATAGATGCCGGGAATGATTATGATTTTTATGATAGGGGCCTGGTATCTGAATACTATCCAATGCAAGCAATGCCAAGTGAGTCCCCATTTAATATTACGGTTAACCCACTTGGNAAAATTGTTTTTCGGGATCGCAATACAGCTGTTGTAGTGCCAGTAGAAACGTCGGCAGGTTATTCAGATCCAATAGTTGATTCTACCCGTATAGGACATGTATCAGGCTTTGGCAGGGGTATCAGAAATATGAATAAAATACAGGTTTACAACCGAAATAATGTAAAGATCGGCAATGAATATGAACTGACTTTTTCTGATAATGAATGGTTAGAGGATTTATACAGCCCTTATGAGTTCGGAACCGTAAATGGAATAAGGTGTATGAATGTCACAACTGGAGACACACTTTTTAACTTTTTTGAAGAGGATTATAGAGATTTTATTTTGAATGCTCTTCCTATTATTGAACGTACGGTTTATCAGGGTCTTCATTTTGATTTCAGGTGGCCTCTTCCAAGTTCTTGGAATGATAGAACCCGAGGTATAGACATTGTAAAATGGAATGACAAAGGTCGTACTACCCACGAGTGGAAAAAGTGGGCAACCGATACTGAATCAAATTTAAGGGTTGATCGAATAGAACTGCCGGTGAATTATATCCCTTTGCCCTTTGATTTTGAAATAAGAGTAGAAGATGAAGCAGGTATTGATACATCCATCAGCCCCTTTCCCCCGCTGATTCCTATTTATCCATTGAATTTCACAACCTGGAATGTTACCGATCCAGATAATCCGCAGCAAATGAAAGTGCAATTTCACTATGATGTACATTATACGACACTTGAAAATAATCCTGAGATTATTGGACAATTATGGGATAGTACTCGAGTCATTATTACCTTTCCAACTAATGATGAAGATGAAAGTTATAATCTTTCCTGGTCGTTGCGATTTTTTAAAAACCCTTTTGATTCATTAAATGCAGTTATTCCGCCGGTTCCCGGTGACATTTACAGATTTAAAACAATAAGAAACCCCAGTCGAGGAGATGTCTATCAATTCACTGTTGAAGGCGGAGAATGGATTCAGGAACAGGCGGTAGAAGAAATGAAAAATATATATGTTGTACCAGACCCCTATGTTGTTGCCAGCGGTTTTGAATCTATTTATGATTTTGGCGGCAGGTCAGCACGAAAGGTTGAATTTGTGAATCTGCCCCCCCGGTGCGAAATAAGCATCTTTACCGCCAGCGGTAAACTGGTAAAAAAAATAAAACATGATACGAGTGAAGAATATGGTAGGCACGAATGGAATCTTACGTCTGAAGATGGACCTGAAATTGCATTTGGTATGTATTTCTTTGTCGTTGAAGCAAAAGGCATAGGGGTAAAAAGGGGAAAGTTTGCCGTTATTAAATAGAGCAGAAGGAAACTATCCAAGGGCCTCAATAAACTATTAATTATAATCACCACAATACGTTCATGAAGAATGTTGTATATTTTTTTATTTTAGGGGCCATATTGTTCTTAAAGATATCGTGTAGAAAACAAACGCATTTTGGATCATCAAAAGACAATATAATTGCAATAGTTGGTGATTATAATATTACCGTCAACGAATTTAAAACGAGTTTTGAGCTGGGTTTTTCGCAATTGAAAATGGGGAATAATCCCCGGAGGGCCTATCTAAACCATATGATTAATGAAACATTGCTCTCACTGGAGGGAACTCGTTTGGGTTATAATCTGAACCCGTATGTACAAAAAAGAGTGACNCAGAGGAATTATTCAAACTTGTTGGAAGCATTTTATNTGGCCAATGTCCATNGAAAAGTAAGAATATCTGAAGAAGATATTCAAAATGCGATCCAGAAATCATCTGTTAAATGGAGGATGTTGATCTGGCCCACCCCATCCCTAGTATCTGGCGAAAAATCCTATAATGNAGCTCGTCAATCTACACTGGTAGAATATGTATCTGTACAGCTTGCAAAGAGTGAATTTAAAATAGAAAGAATTGAGGATTTTGAAACAGACTGGCTTGACTACCTGGATATACACCCAATGTATTTGAAAACAATTTCTGATTTAGAAATTGGGAAAGTATCAAAGCCTGTTCCTTATGGTGACGGATATGCCTTGTTTCAAATACTGGATATACATCGTGAAGGTGTATTGGCTGATGAATTAAAATTTGGTCCTCGACGAAAACGTATCAAGGCTAGGCTACACAATATCCAGGCCGACAGTATATCAAGCGCCTTAATGGATTCAGTCTTAACACCATTTGATGTCAGAGTAAAGGGCGATGTATTGGAAGATTTTACCAATGCATTATTTCAATGGTATAACGATGGGTTGCCAAACAAAGGTACAATTATTTCTCATGTAGAAAATATCTCGGGAACTTCAAAACCGTATTTGATCCAAATAAATAAATTGCTGAATAAAACACTTGTTTCCAGCAACCAATGGAAAAAGAATGTTAGAGATTATTTAAAGTATATGAATTATTATCGCAGAATACTGAAGGAGAATATTCAATCAATTGAAACATTTCGGATCGNCCTAATAACAGAAATAGGACGAATGGTGAAAAATGATACTTATACCAATATTGCAAAACGAGACAACCTTGGCAATTCGGATAAAATATTAAATGATATCAAATTATGGACTAATAAATGGACCTACGATAGTTACCGCTATACTATTGTGAAAGAATTAGATGTTACTCATGAAGAAATGTTAACATATTTTAAAACGAGTTGGAGAGAGCTTGATTTGGCTGATGTAGACACCACCAGGTTTTATAAATATGAAAAGGATATTTATAACGCGATACTATTCGAAAAACATCAGGAGACTCTTGCCAAGAAATTATCAGATTTAAAAAATAGGTATCCTGTCNGGATTAACNATGACCTNCTTGATACGCTGAAACTTGCTGATAGTTATAAAGATATTCAAACATCCTTGTTTGTACGAAAAAGTTTCACNGGAGANGTTGCNGTACCAACAGCCGATATGCAATGGATATCATTTTAAAAAGANATGTTTCATGGGTGGTATTCAACCACTATTTAATCTTTTAAGGAGTTTAAGATGTTGCTTGAAATTGTTTTTGTTATCTTTTCTTTTTCATTTGCACAAGTAAGCAGCAATGGCCAATTCTTACAGGAAACCGTTACTGTTTTTACATTAGATGATGGACTTCCTGAAACAGTAT
>PACM01000009.1 GCA_002700125.1 Dehalococcoidia bacterium | reverse complement strand
AGGTAATGGTGTTGGAATTGATACGGGCGTTGCCGTAGGTAATGGTGTTGGAATTGATACGGGCGTTGCCGTAGGTAATGGTGTTGGAATTACAGAAATCAGCTTATTAAATTCCTCATTTATCTGGTTATTTATTTCATCTTGGTTTGGGCCACAGCCAAAGGAAAAAATCACGAGAGTCAGCAATAATATTAATTGCCTAGAATTATTTACCAAACTAGAGCCTGCCCATCTCTCCTGGGGTCTACAGCAGCGCTTATTAAGCCACTTGGTGATACGTGTATCATGCCTTCGCTACCAGAACCGCCCCAAGCATCTGTTTTCTTAATGGAGTGTCCAAGTGATTCAATATATCTTATTGCTTTTTCGTCAACTCTATCTTCTATGGATACAAACTCTGGAGTAGAGTGAGGCGCGGTAGACTCAGTTAAATTTTGATAATGTGTCCAACGAGGCAAACTAACCGCTTCACTAACAGTGGCCTTATGATCAATGAGTGCAGAAATTACCTGCATATTAGTTTGAACTTGGGTATCTGCTCCAGGTGTTCCACAAATAAGCTTTAATTTGTTATCTAAATTCTCGTTAGAAAAAATCATTACTGGATTCATCGTATGTCTGACTCTTTTTCCAGGTACTAAGTAGTTAACATGGGTCGGATCTAGATGCCAATAAGTCATTCTATTATTCATCAATATTCCTGTATCTTTAACCACAAGCCCTGACCCCCAAGCTGTTTGAATGCTCTGAAGTTGAGATACAGCATTTCCTTCATTATCCAGTACAGCAAAATAGGTTGTATCTCCCACAACATCAGGTTTGTAAGAAAGTTTTAGATCTTCTTCTGGAATTTTAGGACCTTTAATGGAAATCTTTTTTGCTAAACTTTCAGCATATTCTTTACTTAACAATCTTTTCACTGGAACATCTACAAATTTTGGATCAGCTAAATATTTTTCTCTATCAAAAAAAGATAATCGTTTTGCTTCAACCATTAAATGGATGGCCGGACCAGTTAGAGGGATTAAATCAGATGGAGAAAAGTTTTCAATAATATTCAATTGTTGCAAAAGAGTAATTCCACTTGAGTTAGGAGGTGCCTCATAAACTGTAAATCCTCGATATGAAGTTCTTATCGGATCTTGTATTTCTGCTTGGAAATTATTAAGGTCCTCCGAAGAAAGAAGGCCATCATGATGATTTGAAAATTTTATTATTTTTTCAGCAATTTTGCCTCTATAGAATGCATCGGAACCCTCATTTGCGATCTCGTTTAAGGAAGTGGCAAGGTCTAAATTCGTAATTTTATCGCCGGTCTTTTTAAATTGGTCATTGTCGTCTCCCCAAATTCTCATTGAAGAATCATAGTCTTTCATTTTAGATTCTCCAGAGAGAGTTGTGTATTGACTTGCACTTAACGGAACTCCATTGGAGCACAAGTCTATAGCCGGTTGGATACATTTTTTTAAATCGAGCTTCCCAAAATTTTCATGCATTTCAATAACAGCACTGACCAATCCGGGTACCGATGAGGATTTAATTCCTTTCATTGGAATTTTATTGCCGATTTTGTCAGAATATTCTGGTGCTGGGCCTGTTCCATTAATGACCTTAAGCTTATTATGTCGCTTTTCATACAGCATAATAAACCCATCTCCACCAATTCCTGACATTTGAGGTTCAGCAACTCCTAGAGCAAAGCTTACTGCGCACGCAGCATCAAAAGCATTTCCACCTTGTTCTAAAATGGCCTTACCTACTGATGATGCTAACCAGTGGTTTGTAACAACGGCTCCATTGAATCCCATCATATTTGTATTAAGGGAGTCAAACTTATCACCATGAGGTAGCGGATTATCTGTCATATAATTCCTATCTATATCTTTCAATTATATACTTATCAATTCTGATATCATAAAACCAAGAATAAATCGCTTAAGTAAAATTTAGAAAGGCCAAGCCTATATGTATCTTGGAACACAGCTTGCAGCACGAACAGATGCCGATTATCAAACTTTCAAACAATTAGGAGTTAATCATATAAATGGTTTTCCTGAAGTTCCACATCAAAATTGGAAAACCGAAAATTTAATTAAGTACAGAGAAAAAGTTGAATCTTATGGATTAAAACTCGATATGGTGCAATTGCCGTTAAGTTCAGCTGATATTGATACAAGAGTAAAACGTGGCGAATTTTTCAATATTCTTACAGGTGAAAGTCCAGCTCGAGACGAAGAAATTGAGAGAATATGTCAAATAATTAGAATGTGCTCTGAAGCAGGGATTCCATCACTTAAATATAACCTTAATATAATTGGAATTCCAAGAACTGATAGCGAGTTAGGGAGAGGAGGTGCAAAGCTTTCTACTTTTCGATGGGAGCAAACAGAACACAATGCTTCTGATACTTATGCAGGAAAGGTTTCCGAAGATATTTTTTGGGAAAGGATTGATTATTTTCTTGAGAAAGTAGTCCCTGTAGCTCAAGAGTTTAAGGTTCGTTTAGCTTGCCATCCACATGACCCATACACTCCTCCAGGTTTTAAAGGTGTTACTAGAGTTCTTGGTACCGTAGAAGGGCTAAAAAAGTTTATATCAATACAAGAAAACAAATTTCACGGTTTAAATTTTTGCCAAGGAACGGTCACTGAAATGATGGACAACCCTGGTGAGGAGATTTTTGACGTTATTAGATATTTTGGTAAAAAAAAGAAAATATTTAATGTTCACTTTAGAAATATCATTGGAGGGAAGTTGAATTTCACAGAAGTATTTCCGGATGAAGGCTCAGTAAACATGTATGAAGCAATTAAGGTATACAAAGAAGTTGACTATCCCTATATGTTGATGCCCGACCATGTTCCTGAGATCAATGCTAAAGATCCAAAAATGACGGCGTTTGCATATTGTTATGGATACATAAACGCCTTACTGCAATCTATAGACAGTCTTTAGTCAGCCCATTGAATAAGTTCTAATCGAACATTCCCTGGAGTTTTTAAAAATGCTATTTGCATTCCATTCGGTTGTTCAGTTGGACCTTCAGCTAAAGTGGCGCCCATTCCTTCTAGTCTCGCTATATCAGCCACGATGTCTTGGGAATCAAATCCAAAATGCTCAAGTCCATAGTGTGGATCTGCATCGCTGGGTCCTAATTTTTCATTTGTTCTTTCTCCAGATATATTGACCCTCAACCCATCTTCACTCTCACAAGAAATAAATCTGTCTCCAATCGCTCTAACTTCGTCACTAGTAATTTTGAAATTAAAGGCACTTACAAACCAGTTGGCATCAGTTTCTGGGTCATTACTTTTTAAATGAATGTGATTTATCCTATACACGTTTTCACCTTTCTTTTATTTTATTTATTAATTCATTATGTGGTTCCGGCCACCCAAACACAAACCAATCAGGAATTTTTTGATCAAAATCGGCTATGTCTAGATCATCTCCTCTGAGATCTGTTGCACACAAGCCCATTTTTTCTCCAATTGTTATCAAAGCTGCTATGTGCTCCAAAGATATCCTGTACATAACCATTACTGGAATTCTTCCAAGAATTATCTGTGAACCTGGATATACAGCTGAGGCAAAAGAGTTCAGGTATGAGAAATGCTTTATCCATTCTAAATCTTTTCGGAAAAGATTTACCCAATTTATTCCATCTTCAATTTCAAGACACAAAGTCATATCTTTCAGTTTTGGAAACTTGGGGCTTACTAACAATTTTTCTTCATTAATATAAACAGAATTTTCATCACAACTGATTGTTTCACCAGTATTAGGACAATAAATAGCTCCTACGGAAGAACTTTTTGACTTTGATAAATAAGCAACGCTTAATCCCCAGCTGTCTAANCCACAGCTAAAGGGCACAGTGCCACATAGTGGATCGACAGCCCAGAATTTATTATCTTTTGGAAATATAAAATTTGAAGTATCCTCTTCCGACAGAATTGGACAATTTAAGTTTGCCCGATTTATGATCCTGATGATTTCTTTCTCGGACATCAAGTCAGCTTCTGTAACTAATGCTGCGTCAGATTTGTTCCATTTTTTTAGACGCACATCAGAAAATTTAGGGTGTTGTTTTTCTAAAATATTTCCGGCACTCTTAACCGCTTCTAGACATATTTTAAGTTTTAAATTGATAGAATCTTCTCCACTAATAAACTTTTTGGACCTTCAGAATTTAACTTTACTGAAACTCTATCAGAAGGGCCAAATTCTATTGATCGTTCTCCATCAAGTGCGATCGTACCTTTCTTTAACTCCACTGCATTTGAATCTGAAAGATTAAATAGTTTCCAAGCAGAAACAGAAATTTCTTCTATTTTTCCAGGAGCAATTGGTGCTGTTATTTTAGTTGGCTTTTTATTAGTTAATGATTTTTGCAAATTTATGTAAACGCCNTGGTTATTTAAATCTTCAGAATTATGCAAACGAAATCCAATAGAAGAAAATCCAATTCCCGTGGATCTTAATTTTGAAATAAAAATTTCATGAATATTTTTTATATCCCAAATTGCCTTTGAACCAACATATGGAATGTCTGAAGATACAACATCAACCAATGCACTATCACAATATTTGTCGTTTAAGAAAACATCCAAAATTTGTTCCGTGAAACAAAAGTCTTTTTTGTNGTTAAGTTTGGAAAATCTCCCAGCTGCAATTCCNGCTATAGTACCTTCAATCTGCATAGGAAAAAGATTATTGGTTCCTGTAGAAACAGGAAGAATAGGAGTGTTCTTCAAGAATCTTGTTGCAAGCCTACAAGTTCCATCTCCTCCAAATATAACAACGCATCCTAATTTTCTTTTCTCCATTTCAATAGCACTTTGTACTGTAGTTTCTTCGTGATCCAAAACAGAAGTNTTTAAAATTTCGGTC
Source organism: Dehalococcoidia bacterium (assembly GCA_002700125.1). Classification (GTDB taxonomy): domain Bacteria; phylum Chloroflexota; class Dehalococcoidia; order Lucifugimonadales; family Lucifugimonadaceae. Next base: position 44,429 of record PACM01000009.1, on the reverse strand, counting down.
TGAATTTGACCTTCAAATTTTTCTCTTGCTTTTCTTGTAATATCGCTAAAATCTGGCATCACAATAACTTTTTGAATTCCTTCAGAAATCAATCCGCTATAAAGCTTAACAATTTCATTGGCCTTAGTTTGGTTGGAAACAACTGAAGCACTGGCTACTAATCTGCGAATGTCTTTGCCAGAGTTCGGATTAGCGATAATGCCTACAGAAGAATGACTTTCAGAAACTATATTATCCAATTGATTCTGGTTCATTCAAAACTTTAACCAAAAACTCCATAAATCTAGCAGCAGGATAACCATCTATTACTCTATGATCAAAGGTGAAATTAAGACTGCAGATTTTTCTTTCTTTTAATTCTCCAGAAGCAAAAAAAACTTCTTCGGAAGTTCTACCAATCCCTAAAATACCCACTTGAGGTGGATTTAGCAATGGGTTAAATGTATCAATAACGGTAGAATTTAAACTTGTTATAGAAAATGTTCCACCATTGAAATCTTCTGGCGAGAAACCTGTTTTTTCTATCTTGCTAAACTGCCTAATATTTTTTGCAATATCAATAATTGATTTATTGTCAGCATTTTTAATTACAGGCACAACTAATCCAGCNTCAGTTGCATAGGCAATTCCTAGATTGATGTCTTCAAAAGTTATGATTTCATCATTGACAAAGTGAGAGTTGATTATCTTATGTTCCTTCAATGCAATAGCGACAGCTTTAACAATAATATCTTGAAATGTTGGGCGCATTTTTTCTTTTCTCCAAGAAGACAGCAANGAAGCTTGGAAAGCATTACTTGCNGTTAAATCTACCTTTGAAGAAATAGTAACTGAAGGTATTTCATTGCTTTCAGACATTCTTTTCGCTATAACTTTTCTTATTCCCGAAATTACATTTTTTTCTGCCTTTTCTTGAGGTTTACTGTAATTTCTCACATCCACTTCAGTTATTCTGCCTTTTGGCCCTGTTCCAGAAATCAAAGAGAGATCTAAGCCTAAATCTTTTGCCAATTTTCTTGCTACTGGGGTTACCTGAAATGTAGAAGTAGAAGTACTAATTTTACCAGATGAAATATTTTCAGAAGTTTTGGCTCGCTGCTCATTATTTTCGACTTTAGGCTCGGGGTCATCCTCTAAAACTTCGCCTTCTTGGGTAACCAGCGCTACGATCGCACCTACCTTAACGACGTCGCCTTCTTGAGTTTTAATTTTACCTAGGATTCCGTCGGCTGGGCTTTCAATTTCTGCTTTCACTTTTGAAGATTCAACCTCTACAAGAGGTTCACCTTTTGAGACTTCTGCCCCTTCTTTTTTAAGCCATTTTATTATAGTGGCTTCAGTCATTAACATTCCCCATTGTGGTAAATATACGTTCGTTGGCATCTTAAAGGTCTATTCGATAGTTTGCTTTACGGCATTAATAATTTTCTCTGCATCAGGAAATATTAGCGGTTCAAGTGCAGGAGTAAATGGAATATGCACTTGTTCAGCGGCTATCTTAACGGGAGGGGCTTGCAAATTCCAAAATCCTTCTTCAGTAACTACAGAAATTATCTCACTAGCCGCACTGCAAACTTTGTGAGCAGGGTCTACTACTACCAGTCGACCCGTTTTCTCTACTGAATTTAAAATAATTTCTTTGTCTAAAGGAACCAAGGTCCTTGGATCAATTATTTCTACGGATATGCCTTCTTTTTCAAGCTCTGTGGCAGCATTTAATGCATGTGTGTTTGCTCCTGCAATCCCCACAACAGTACAGTCACTTCCTTCTCTTATGATTTTTCCTTTACCAAAAGGAATCAGCAGCTCTCCTTCATTCAGATCATTGTTTTCTGGAACGTCACCTTTAATTCCTGCCAAATTACTATCTTCAAATATTATGCACGGGTCATTGTCCCTAACAGAAGTTTTCATTAAGCCTTTGACATCTTCGGGGGAAGCAGGGGCAATTATTTTTAAGCCAGGCATATTCATAAACATTGGATAGCTACGATCTGAATGATGGGCTGCGGATGAACCACCATAGGACATAACCGCCCTAATGGTGACAGGCAAAGATGCCTGGCCTCCAAACATATACTTCATTTTAGCGGCTTGACTAATTATTTGGTCCATGGCGACCCACATAAAACTGGTTAATGTTTCTACTATTGGCCTCATACCGACAAGACTCGATCCTACCGCTGCCCCTATGAAACCATTTTCAGAAAGCGGGGTGTCAAGCACTCTTTTCTCACCATATTTTTCAAACAATCCTCTTGAAGCCCCGTATATTGAAGCTCTAACGTCTTCTCCCATATAATAAACTGACTCGTCTCTGTCCATTTCTTCAAAAATAGCTTCATTTAAAGCTTCAACATACATAATATTTTTCAAATTAATTTCTCTCCACTACTATGCAAATTTGATTGGGTCAGTGAATAAATCATCAAAAAGGTCTTCAGGCTCAGGGAAAGGGCTATTTCTAGCAAAATTTAGGGCTTTTTCTACAGAAATTATTTCCTTTTTTTCTAGGTCATCGAAATCCTTCTGAGTAATCAATTTCTGACTTATCATATTGTCCTTTAATATTTCAATTGGGTCTCGTTTTATCCATTCCTCAATTTCTTCATCAGTTCTATATGAGCTATCTCTTCTAACCGAAGCCAAACCTAAGGAGTGATCTTCATATCGATAAGTCAATCCTTCAATTAGAGTAGGACCCTCTCCTTTCCTGGCACGTTTAACTGCTTCGCTTGTGGCCTCATACATTGCCAATGCATCCTGACCGTCAACCAAAACTCCTGGCATTCCGTAGGCAGATGCTCTATCAGAAATGTGATCTACTGAAACCGAGTCTCTATAAGATGTTGTAACTGCGAATTGGTTATTTTCACAAACAAATATTACTGGCAGATTCCATAAAGCGGCTAAATTCATAGACTCATGGCAAGCTCCTTGGTTGGATGCACCATCACCAAAAAAGACCAGTGAAACAAAATTCTTACCTTTTAGCTTGGATGCTAAAGCAGCACCAGTAGCTACTGGGACCGAAGAAGCAACAATACCTGATTCTCCAAGTATGCCTATTGAAAAATCTGCTAAATGCATAGAGCCTCCCTTTCCTTTGCAGTACCCATCTTTCCTGCCAAAAATCTCTGCCATTGCCTTATTGATGTCTCCGCCTTTAGCAATTGGGTGACCATGAGACCTGTGATTTCCTGCAATGTAATCATCGTCATTTAAGGCTACACATGCACCCGTAGCAACTGCTTCTTGCCCTATATAAGTATGAAGACTACCAACAATTTCTCCAGACTTCTGACTTTCTATAAGAGCCTTTTCAAACTGACGTATTCTAGTCATTCTTTCAAGCATAAGAACTTGTTTCTCTTTTGGAATCATAATTTACCTTTAACTTAGTCAATTTTTAAGGAATTATCCTTGGGATAATAGTATAATAAATTTAGCAAATAAGGTTAATTTGGTTAACTTAATTCAATCTTAAACCTCAGTTCAAAGAAATCAAAAATGGTAAACGCTAAATATACTGCAGAAGAAATAACTGTCTTAAAGGGATTAGAGGCAGTTAGAAAAAGGCCTGGCATGTATATTGGAACTACTGGGGCTGAAGGGCTACAACATCTAATACATGAAATCGTCGATAATAGCGTAGATGAATCTATGGCCGGGTTCTGTGACACAGTAGATATAGTGTTGAACGGTAACGGTTCAGTTACCGTGTCAGATAATGGAAGAGGGATTCCGGTAGACATTAAGAAAGGGACAGGAAAATCTGCCCTAGAAATCGTTATGACAACCTTACACGCAGGCGGAAAGTTTGAAAGTAAATCTTACCAAGTGTCCGGAGGATTGCACGGAGTTGGGGCTTCAGTAGTAAATGCGCTTTCTGAAAAATTAACTGTATCAGTAAAAAGAGACGGTCTCTTGAACCAACAAGAATACTCCAGAGGAAAAATATTAGGTGAAATAACAAAAACCCCCCTTGAAGAGAGTAGAAAGAAAGAAACTGGAACATCGATCACTTTTCTCCCTGACATGGAAATTTTCAAAAACATAGATTATGACTATAAAAAGATTACAGACCGTTTTAGAGAGATGGCCTATTTGAACCCAGGTTTAACAATTAGATTTAAAAGTAATTTTCATCCCAATCTATGGCCCAATAATTCTGTTACTTTTATGTTTACTGGGGGAGTCCAAAGCTTTGTTCGAAGTTTAAATAGATCAAGAAGCCCCATTCACCCTAATGTAGCATCAATAAATGGTCTTTTGTCGCCAGATGACGCTAAATCAAAAGTTGAAACTCCGGTAATAGTAGATATAGCACTACAATACAACGAAACTTTTCAAGAGAATGTATTGTCTTTCGCTAACTGTATTGTTACCCCCGAAGGAGGAACTCATCTAACTGGCTTCCGGAGGTCCCTAACAAGAGCAATAAATAGTTATGGCAAGAAAAACGGTCTGTTAAAGGATGATTTAAAAGATGTATCTGGTGACGATGTTAGAGAAGGCTTAATGGCCGTCATTAGCGTTAAACTGGGAGAGCCTCAATTTGAAGGCCAAACAAAAGCGAAACTTGGAAATCCTGAAATAGAGTCAGCAGTAACATCATTAATGACCCAACAGCTATCCGAATACTTAGAAGACAATCCAATCGATGCAAAAGCAATACTTGAAAAGGCTGCTACCGCTGCGAGAGCAAGAGAAGCTGCAAAGAAGGCTCGGGATTTAGTTATACGTAAAAATGCTATGGAAGGTGGTGCCCTTCCAGGAAAACTCGCTGATTGTTCAGAGAAAGACCCCGCAAAAAGTGAACTTTTCTTAGTAGAAGGAGATTCTGCCGGTGGTTCTGCAAAACAAGGAAGAGATAGAAGATTTCAAGCTATTTTGCCTTTAAGGGGAAAAATATTAAACGTCGAAAAAGCAAGACCAGATAAAATGTTAGAGCATACAGAAATTTCAGCGCTAATTACTGCTACAGGAGCTGGACTAGGTGAAGATTATGATGCTTCAAAATTACGTTATCACAAGATTGTTATAATGACTGATGCAGATGTTGATGGAGCTCACATTCGTACGCTATTATTAACTTTTTTCTTCAGAAATATGCCACAGCTGATAGGGGACGGCAATTTGTTTATTGCCCAACCTCCTTTGTACAAAGGTTCGAAAGGAAAGTCATCTCAATGGTTGTATGCAGAATCTGAAAAAGATTCTTGGATGGCAGAAAAAATGTTTGGAAGGCTAAAGATTGTTGGAACTAAAGACGAAAAAGTTGTATCGGAAAAATCTGATTTAGGCCAACTCCAATCCCACTTAAAGGATTACGACGAAAGTTTCAGAGGCCTTGAATCGTTAGAAATTCCTAAATCAGTGATTAATAAGTTAATATCTGATCCTGAATTTAGTAATCTAGATTTCGAATATAAATCAGAAGATAATGAATCTTTTGAAGTTCCTCAAGCATCCTTTGAAGACCTGCTAGAAAGTCCAGAAAACTTAGAAGAAGAAATGATTAATGACGTTATTGTTGAGCGTCCAGAAATTACTCACGAGGTCGATGATTTTACTGTAACTAAAAATATATATGAACATCCTACCTTAATTAGGCTCAAAAAATTATATAGGTCCATAGGCAGATTCATTGAGCAAGAATATTTTGACGTATTGAAAGGCACTGAAAAAATAGCATCAAAAGAGAACTGGAGAAACATTCCAGAAATTCTTGAAGCAAATTCTGATAATACAGGAGTATCTCTTCAAAGATATAAGGGCCTAGGAGAAATGAATGCTGACCAATTATGGGACACTACCATGGATCCTGAAAACCGGGTTTTGTTGCAAGTCACTGCAGAAAATATAACAGCTGCTGATGAATTATTTAGGAAGCTAATGGGAGACGATGTTGCTCCAAGGAGAAGGTTCATACAAACAAATGCGCTTGAAGTAAAAAATATAGATACTATTTAATCTGTATGAAAAACTTCTTCTAGCTCAAGCATGGCTTCATCAGGATTCTTATCGTCTATATCTTCGAAGTATGGCTGCATAAACTCTTGCCACTTTTGATTTATTTTCTCTGAGGCCATACCTTCCAGCGACTTCTCAAAGCTTTCTTCTGCCTCAAAATAACCAAAGAGGGTGCCATCCTTTTTTAGATAAATAGAATAATTTCTCCAGCCATGTTTTTTTAATGCTAGTAACATTTCTGGCCAAACAGATTCATGGTGTTTCTTGTACTCTTCAATTTTCTCTTCAAGTACTTTAAAAATAAAACCGACTCTTTTCATGTAAAATATCCTTTATTAAACTTAGTTGTTATAAAAATGAGTAGTACAAATTCTAAAAGACTAAAAACTTTCTTACAAGATGCAAAAGATACTTTGTTAGAAGCTGAAATGCTTTCTTACACTATCAGTAACAGAGTTGTAAAAAGGGTATTATCTGAAAAAATCATACCTAATTTTATCAATTATTTAACATATCTTGAGATAGAAGAGCTAAATAACAAAGAAGTAAAATTTTACTTAAAAAAATGTATTTCTGAGTTTAGTCAAATTGCTGAATTTAATAATGAAACTATGCAATTAAACTCAAAATTCAGAAGACTGCAAGAAGAAACCAACAAAATTACTATTGTTCAAAAATGAAACAAATGGAAAATTCTTTTGTTGAAATAAATAGAAAATTTCTCAATATAATTAAGCCTCAAATTATCAAGAACTGTGCAATGGCATCTTTGGATATAGGGTCAAAATCGAAGTGCAAAGAAACTATTTCAATTTCTGTTATTACTAAATCTAAAATGGTTGAATTAAATAAGCAATTCTTACAAGAAAATCATCCTACAGATGTCCTGGCTTTTCCTTATAGTGAAAACTGGTTCTTTGGGAGGCCTGTGAAGAATACTAAAAGAGATGGGGAGCAAAAAAATCATCTTGGTGATATTTTTTTATGTTTCCCAATAGTAGAAGAACAATCAAAGACTTTAAATACAGGCTTAAACTTAGAAATCAATATTATGGTTGCTCACGGAACATTGCACTTACTTGGATATGATCATGAAACATCTGATGACCAAAAAGAAATGATAGAAAAAACCGTAGAAATAATAAAGCACTTAAAATTAGATCATATAAAAGCTAAACTATCACTAGAGAAACGAAATGAGTGACAAAGTTTTATATCAAAAATGGCGACCTAGTGTTTTTAGCGAAATAATAGGTCAAAATCACGTGGTTGTAACTCTTAAGAATGCTGTAGAACTATCTAAAACTAGTCACGCATATCTATTTTGTGGACCAAGAGGCGTCGGAAAGACAACTACAGCAAGAGTAATGGCCAAAGCTCTAAATTGCCCTTCATCGCCTAACTGTTGCATGCAAGAACCATCAAAAAAAACTTTTTGTGAAACTTGTGAATCGATTAACCAAGGCACAATGATTGATCTAATAGAAATAGACGCTGCTTCTAATCGAAGTATTGACGACATAAGAGACATAAAAGAGAAAGCCTTGTATGCACCCAATATGGGAAAGGTCAAAGTATATATAATTGACGAAGCGCATGGACTAACAGGTCCAGCACAACAAGCATTTCTTAAGTTATTGGAAGAGCCGCCTCCTAATGTCGTAATCATTCTCGCAACAACAGCAGCAGATTCGTTGCCTTTGACGATAATTTCACGGTGTCAAAGATTCGACTTTAAAAGAATTAATGTTAAAGAAATTTCAACCCACATAAAATTCATAGCTAAAAGCGAGGAAATTTCTATAGAAAAAGAGGCCTTGGATTTAATAGCACAAAATTGTTCAGGAAGCTTAAGAGATGCTGAGAACCTCCTGCAGCAAATAGCAACTATGAACAAAAATAAAATCACTGGACACAGCTTGGTAAAATTTTTAGGCTTAACAACCTTTGCAGCATCTATAGAAATTTTAGCCAAGATTTTAGAAAAAGATTCTACTAAAGCCCTTATTTTGCTAAATGAACAAATAGTTAATGGGGCCGATCCAAGTATGATCAAAAATCAGTTATTAACCAATGCAAGAGGCTTAATATTTTCTAAAAATGGTCTATCAAGTCTCCTGCAAGAAACAGAGCACGCTATCAAAAAATTAGAAGAAATAGGAAGTAATTATGACTTAAAAACCATAAATGGAGTTGCTTCAATACTTTTAAAGACGAAAGTTACATCGAATGAGTATCCTCCTATTGGGCTTGAACTAGCAATAGTTGAAGCTTGTTCCGTTGAAGAAAAATCAAATGATGATGATGGTGTCGCAGTTACAAAAAGCTATCCTACTCTTCAGAAAAACGACAAAGAAATCTCTACAAGTACTCCAAGAAATGCAATACAAGATGCAAAAGTTATTCCAGAACCAAAAAAATCTAGTGCTACCTCAATTACAAATGTTAATCGTCAAGATGAAGGGGCGGATCTGTGGAAGCAGGTTTGTAGTGAACTGAGGAGGAAAAAGGGGGTTAAATATTGGCTTGGAGGGCTATTAAGTTCAGCAAGTCCTCAAGTTAAAGAACAACAAGTCATATTGACTTTTAAAAGCAATACAATGAGGCAAAATTTTCTTGACGAAATATCTAATGGAAAAATTAGGGAGGTTGTACAATCCGCCGTAAGTGACAAATACAATAAAGACCTGAAAATAATAGTAGCGGATTCTGTTAATACAGAACAAAAAGATTCAAGCCCTTTATATAAAACCCCTATCGTACAACACGCGATATCAATGGGAGCAAAAGTTAAAGAAACCAAAGAATAAAAAGGAGGCATAATAATGTTCAATAATGCAATGATGAAGCAAGCAAAAAAAATGCAAGAAAAAATGAAAGAAGCACAAGAAGAGATAGCAAAAATGGAAACTCAAGGTTCTTCTGGTGGAGTAAATGTCAGGATGGTGGGTGGTAAAACAATAGAAGAGGTTTCCGTATCTGAGAATTTATTTGAACAAAAGGAAAAAAGCCTACTAGAAAAGTTTATCANAGAAGCAGTGAACGATGCTACTGCAAAAGCAGATAAAATCGCTCAGAAAAAAATGAAAAATGTTACTGGTGGAATAAAAATTCCAGGCTTATTTTAATCCCGAGTTGTTATGACTTTTAGCAGATCTTCTTTACCTTCTGAAGTACAAAAGCTTATAGTAGCCTTCTCGACTCTACCCGGAATTGGCCCGAAAACTGCGCAAAGATTAGCTTATTTTGTACTTACTCAAGATAAAAATGAAGTTGCTAATTTAGCTACTGCACTAAAAGAAGTTAAAGAAAATTTAGATTTCTGCAAAACTTGTTGCTTTATCACAAGTAATGAAGACAAAACGATCTGCAAATTATGTGAAGACAAGGATCCCATTCTAATTTGCGTAGTAGAAAGCGTGATAGATGCCATTACAATAGAAGCGTCTGGAATTCATAAAGGAGGATTTCATATTCTTCATGGAGCTATTTCCCCTATGGCAGGAATTGGTCCTGAGCAACTAAAAATTAATGAACTCTTCAATAGGTTAAAAAGAGGAGGGACTAAAGAAGTTATAATAGCAACAAATCCTACTTTAGAAGGTGAAGCTACAGCAATGTATCTCACTAAAACCATCAAAGAAAATTATTACGACATTAAAACTACACGTCTAGCTAGAGGGCTAGCTTCAGGCACTGATCTTGAGTATTCGGACTTTAATACTCTGTCCAATGCTTTTGAAAATCGTACTTCACTAGATATATGAAATATCGGCAAGCCACTTTGACTGGCTTAATTACACGTTGTACAAAATATAAAGAAGCAGATCTTATTTTCACGTTAATTTCAGAAGAGCAGGGCCTTACAAAGTTTATTGCTCGTGGTGCTAAAAAACCAAAATCGAAATTTTCAGGTCATATTGAGTCGCTTAATTATGTAAATATTTATTACAAGCCCTCAAAAGGAATTAATTCAGTCACTCAAGTAGAGTCTATTAATTCGTTCCTTGATCTTAAAAAGACCTACGACTTAGTTATCAAAGCTCAATACTTGATGGAATTAAGTGAGGTTTTGTCTATGGAAAATGAAAAAAACCCTTTTCTTATGAAAGCACTGCTAGGAACTTTAGCTCAGTTATCAAACTCAAAAATCCCTGACCTACATATTGGCATTTTTGAGTTTGAAGTTTTAAATTATCAAGGGTTTGGAATGAATGTATTTAAATGTTTAAACTGTAGAGATCCTTTGTTAAAATTATCACATTTTTTTTCGAGCACGCTCGGTGGATTTTTGTGCAACAAGTGTTTATCTGAAAATATTGACAATGGAGAATTAATTAAAGTTTCAATACAAGAACAGGTCATATTGAGAAATATTGCTAGAAAAAATTATCGTGCCCTTATTGAAAATACCGTCTCAGACAATGACATATCTTCAATAAGGGCACTTCTTCAAAAATCTATAAAGGATATAATGGACGTGCAATTAAAAACATCAAAGTTTCAAAACAATTAATGTAAATGCGATCTTCCAAGTATATTAGGGTAAAAGGGGCCAGAGAAAACAACCTACAAAATATTGACGTTGACATTCCAAGGGGTCAGATGGTTGTTATAACTGGTGTTTCTGGGTCGGGTAAAAGTTCTCTTGCCTTTAACACAATTTTTGCTGAAGGCCAAAGAAGATATATGGAGTCTCTTTCTGCTTATGCTAGACAATTTTTAGGCAGAATGGAAAAGCCAGACGTGGATTTAATAGAAGGTCTAAGTCCAGCGATTTCCATTGATCAGAAGGGCGTATCAAAAAATCCTCGCTCCACGGTTGGGACTATCACAGAAATTTATGATTACTTGCGATTATTATTTTCAAGAATTGGGAAGCCACACTGTCCTTCTTGTGGGGATCCGGTATCAAAACAAACAAACCAAGAGATTGTAGACAGAATAACAAGGCTTCCTGAAAACAAAAAAATCATGTTGCTTGCTCCCATCGTCAAACATATGAAAGGAGAGCACAAAAATCTGATAGATAAAATTAAGAAAGATGGATTTTCGAGGATAAGGCTTGACAATGAAGTCAGGGACTTAGAAGAAAAGATAAATCTAAACAAAAATCAATGGCACACAATAGAAATTGTTGTGGATAGGCTGGTAATGAAAAAAAATATGGATTTATCAAGATTAAGTGAATCTGTAGAAATCTGCCTAAAATTTGGTACAGGCAAGCTGATTATTACTGATTTTAACAACCAAGATATCGTTGTTTCTGAAAAACTGTCTTGTGGTACATGTGATGTTAGTATCGAAGAACTTGAGCCAAGAAATTTTTCATTCAATACTCCTCACGGTGCTTGTTTAACTTGTTCAGGTCTAGGATATAAATTACAGATAGATCCAGAATTAATAATCCCAGATCCCAATAAAAGACTTGCAGAAGGGGCTTTGATTCCTTGGACACTTAAAAGTGGAGCACTTGCTTGGGAATATAATTTTATTTCTTCACTTTCAAATGTTCTTGGCTTTGATATTCAAGACCGTGTAAGAGATCTCTCTTCAGAAACGCTTGCTACGATTCTTTATGGAGGAGGGGGCACAACATACCCGATACAATATACTTCAAAAAAGGGAAAGCAACGGGTTTGGAACACTAGATTTAACGGGATAGTAAACATATTAGAGAAAAGATTTCATTCCTCTGAATCATCGTCTGTAAGAGACTCTATTCAACGCTATATGACGAAAAGGGAGTGTGCAGGTTGTTCTGGACAAAGACTGAAAAAAGACGCTCTGTTTGTTAAAATTTCGGACAAAAATATCTTTGAGCTTTCCGAGCTTTCGGTAAAGGACTGTTTTCAGTGGATTGATAATTGCCAAAATCCCGATAATGCATTATTAGAACCTTCAGAAATAAAAATAGGAGAGCAAATATTTAAAGAAATTTCCTCACGTCTTTTGTTTTTAGATAAAGTTGGTCTTGGCTATATTTCATTAAATCGACCTACAGCAACATTAAGTGGTGGGGAAGGCCAAAGAATAAGGCTAGCTTCTCAGATTGGCTCAGGGCTAACTGGCGTTATGTATATATGTGACGAGCCTTCAGTTGGATTACACCCGGTAGACAATCATCGATTAATTGCTACCCTGCAAGAGCTAAGAAATTTAGGAAACACAGTTATCGTGGTCGAACACGACGAAGCAATCATGAGGGCAGCCGACCATATAATTGATCTTGGCCCAATGGCTGGCAATAATGGTGGGCACATCGTAGCTGAAGGCTCAATAAATAAAATAATTAGCTCAAAATCGTCTTTAACAGGACAATACCTTGCTGGAGAAAAGAATATTGAATTGCCTCAATCCAGAAGAAAACCAAAATCTAATCAGCAATTAAGAGTCTATGGTGCCAAAGAAAACAACCTAAAATCTATAGATATTTCAATTCCATTGCAGCTACTTGTCTGTATTACAGGAGCATCTGGGTCTGGAAAAAGCACATTAGTAAACGAGATACTGTTTAAGGCTCTTTCAAAGCACTTCAACAGCTCTAAAGATTTTCCCGGTGACTTTGAGGAAATAGAAGGACTAGAAAATCTCGACAAAGTTATAAACATAGATCAGTCCCCTATTGGCAGAACTCCAAGATCTAATCCTGCGACCTATACTGGATTATTTGGTCCCATAAGAGACCTTTTTGCTGCGACCCCAGATGCCAGAACAAAAGGATACAAGCCAGGCAGATTTTCCTTTAACGTGAAAGGGGGAAGGTGTGAAAGCTGTGAAGGGGCAGGATACAATGAAATTCAAATGCAATTTTTGCCTGATGTTAACGTGTTGTGTGAAGATTGCAAAGGTAAAAGATACAACCGAGAAGCACTGGAAATAAAATTTAAGGGGCAATCTATCGCCGAAATATTAAATCTTACCGTATCTGAGGCACTAGATATTTTTTCTTCTTTTCAATCGATTTATAAAAAGCTAGAGACTTTAAATGACGTTGGCTTAGGCTATATTAAGTTGGGGCAACCAGCCACTACTTTAAGCGGAGGGGAAGCTCAGAGGGTTAAGCTTTCAACTTATTTATCAAAAAGAGCTACCGGAAAAACCCTTTTCATTTTAGATGAACCAACCACTGGACTTTCTTTTGAAGATTGCAACGCATTAATAAAAATTCTTCACAGGTTAGTTAATGCTGGAAACAGTGTTCTATTAATAGAGCATCACCTTGACGTAATAAAGAATGCTGACTGGATCATTGACCTAGGCCCTGGCGCAGGTGCAAACGGAGGGGAAATTATGGCCTATGGCCCTCCAGAACAGGTCGCAGCAACTGACTCTTCCTATACTGGCCAATTCCTAAAACGTGACTCTAAGGTTGTGCCTTTAAAAACAACATTCTTGCCCACTCCTAGACGCAAAAAAAGAAAGGTGAAGGCAGATGCAAAAACCATTGACTTCTCTTATCCAGAAAGAACATCAGAAGAAACTATTATTAACCCTGGTAGGCGTTCACGAAGATTTCGGAGGAGAAGATTAGCCTCCTCTGTTTAAAATAACGTTTCAGAGTCAATTTTTTCTTGGTCTAAATTCATTCCTAGTCCGTCTTCATCTGGAATTGATATTAATCCATTTTTTGGTTCTATTGGGTTTTTTAGAAAAAATTGATGAATTGAATTCCATTTAACCAAAAACTCTTGATATGGGGTGTGAATAGGTGATTGTGTCAATGAAAAGTTTATACCAGCCTTTGAAGAGTGCCCGTGGGGTATTGTAATTAAATCGTGTACGGTCGCATAATTTGCAATTTTAATCGTCTCGCTCAAACCTCCAGCCCAGTATATATCTGGCTGTATAATGTCTAAAGCTTCTGCGTCAATAAACCTCTTGAAACCCCACCTGGTGTATTCATGTTCAGCACCTGAAAGAGGTATGGATATACTTTCTCTTACTTGCCGGTAAGTATCTATTCTGTCCGGCATTGCGACTTCTTCAAGCCATCGCGGTTCAAACTCCTCGATTTGAGTAGCGACTTTAACTGCATAATTTAAATCCCAACTCTGCCAACAGTCTAGCATTATGTCATCGTCGTCCCCCAGTGTTTCTCTAAGTGTTTTTACCAAGGCAATATTTTTCTTTATTCCTTCAGGTCCACTCATAGGGCCATGCCTAAAAAACCATTTTTGCGCCGCATAGCCTTTTTTCTGATATTCTTTTGCTCTTTCTTTTACTAGGCCTAGGTCTTCGACGCTAAACCCCAACATACTAGCATACGCTGGCATTTTTTCTCTTGTTGGACCTCCTAAGATTTTATAGACGGGTTGCTTAAAAAATTTTCCTTTTAGGTCCCATAATGCGCAATCAATCGCGCTAAGGGCCATCATTGGCGTTCCTTGTCTTCCATGAACCTGAAATCTATGCATTTGGTCCCAAAGCAATTCTATAGCTAGAGGGTCTTTTTCTTCTAATATTGGTAACAACTGCTCTTTTATTAAGTAGGCTTGTGCCTTGTCTATAGGGCCCCCAATTCCAGAAACACCTTCGTCTGTTTTTATTTCAATAAAGATAGCGGTTATCGGAAGTTCTTGTGCAGCGATTTTATGACCCTGTCCTTTTCCAAAGCCAGTTTCGTTGAATCCTTGAACTCTATAATCGGGATATATGTCTATAGGTCTTACAAGTCGCTCCTCCCAAAAAGTGCCTGTCGTTTTCATAACTCCACTAACTTCTCTTAATTCTATTTTTTTTATCTTCATTTTTTGCCTATCTTATTATTTGAGAAAATATTATTTATAATTATAGAAAATATAGTAAAGGTTAATCTATGGTTGGACAACTTAGAATTTACACAATTAACAAAGGAATGGTCGAGAGTTGGTTGAAATTATTTCATGAGGTGATTGCTCCGAAGACTCTAGGGTTTGGAATGGGCATTCAGTCGGCTTGGATGAATGAAGAAAAAACAAAATTTATTTGGATCAGAACTTATGAAAGCATTGAAGACATTAAAATAAAAGAAGATGCTTTTTATGGTAGTGAATGGTGGACAGAAAATATGTCACTTATAAGAGGTCATTTAGCTCACAGAGAGATAACTGTTATAGAGCCCTCAGCTTAATGACTTATAGCTCTTAAAAGCATTTATGTCGTCATAAAATTTGTAACCTCTAATAAAGTCGCTTCCACTAATTTTCGATTTTCCTTCTACTTGAAGTTGGTCAATTATCATCATTCCGTCTTCTACAGTCACAATTAAGAGATCTTGTGGATATATTCCAAGCTTTCCACGAGTTCGGTATTCAGGAGAGGTCTTATTGCCTAAAAATTGATAGTAAGGAGAAATACAATCATTGGCAAATACGACATCAAAAATTTTAATCTTTTTTCCATCAAGAAATGAATATGCGCCAATATTATCTCCAAAAGCTCTTATGTGATTTATTATCTTTTCTCCTGGTTGATTCCAATTAATATGACCGTCTTCTTTTGTAAATTTTTTTGTCATTGTCGCCAATGGGTGATCCTGAATTTCAGCTGATTTGATTAATTCAGGGGAGTCTAAAATTTCTATTAACATTTTTGCGCCGATTCTAAAGAATTCTTCTGTAACTTCTTTTAAAAAATAACGCCGATTAGTCCTGAGCGGATCTGACCAGTCTGAATGGATATCTTGATAATTAAGGTTAGGTGAAGATCCGATATCGCATTCTTTTTGCAAAACAATTGGGCCAGTATCTATTCCTGAATCAAGTATCATTATGGTGACTCCTGATGTTTGATCTCCATTAAGTAGCGCAGTCTGAACAGGAGAAGGACCTCTATATTTAGGCAATAGAGAAGGATGAATGTTTAATGCTCCATGCTTAGGAAAGTTGATTATCTCATCAGGAATTATTTTTCCGTATGAAGCTACTACAATTATATCTGGATCTACTTCGGTTAATTTTTCAAGACTGGGAATTTCTTCAACGACTGCTACCTGATTTTCAACACAATATTTTTTCACAGGAGTGGGTGTTTTACGGTTACCTCTAGTTCGAATTTTATCCGCCGTAGTTATCACTAATTCAGCAGAATTTGAAGAATTTAATATTTCCTTAAGGACTATCAGTGAATTTTCATCTGTTCCAAAAAATACAATTTTCATTTTGTTTATTTTACATGATAAAGAACAAATGTTCTTTTAAACTAAGCTGTGAAAAAAAGAACAGCTATTTACAAAATTTTGTCGAAAATAGTGGGTATTGTTTACAAAAACTATTGCCAAGTTTTCAAGGTTATATGATATGTTTGTTCAATAATAATATTTAAAATTATTATTTTAATTAATTGTTTGGCTGACAATCTAGTCGCAGCCTTCTTTTTAAAAAATGCAAGCAGTTTGTAAGGAGTTTTTTTTGTCAAAATTTGGAGCGAGAGGGCAAGAATAGTGTGGACTTAAAAACTTTATGGGACGAATCCCTTATTCACCTTTCAGAAGAACTTCAAAGCCTAAATTTTGATATGTGGATTAAGCCTATTGTCCCCCTTTCATTAGGGGAGGGAGTTTTGTCACTAGGTGTAGGAAATACATTCGCTCTGAAAATGTTAACCGACAGACTCTCCACAACTGTATCGAGGGTTGTTAATGAAATCTCTGCTGAAACTCTTGAGGTTGTTTTCTCTGTTGAGGGACAACAAAAAAGACAGGGCGAGAACAAACAAAATGGCGCAATAAAAAAACTTTATACATTTGAATCTTTTATAGTAGGGCCTTCAAATGAGTTGGCTTTTGCTGCATCCAAGCAGCTGGCCGATTTCAAAGATTCAGAGTTCAACCCTCTTTACATTTACTCAAATGTGGGCCTAGGAAAAACACATCTTCTTCAAGCCATGCTTATCTCTTTCCAAGACCACAAAATAAAAGCAAAATATGTGACATCTGAAAGATTTACTAACGAATATATTAAAGCAATAAAAGAAAACAAAACTGAAAGCTTTCGCGAAAAATATAGGCATGTTGATGCCTTGTTAGTGGATGACATTCAATTTCTCAGCGGCAAAACTCAAACGCAAGAAGGATTTTTTCATACTTACAACGAACTATTCTTAGCAAATAAAAAAATAATCCTTGCAGGAGATGATCCTTCAAAATTATCAGAAATCGAAACAAGGCTAACCAGCAGGCTTCAGTCAGGGTTGGTTGTTGATATTCAACCTCCTGACTATGAGACAAAGGTTGCTATAATCGAGGACAAATGCAGAAGATTAAGTTTTTCCATGACTCGAGATATTGTTGATCATATTGCTCAAATTTGTAACGTGAATATCCGGCAAATAGAGTCCTTAGTAAATCGGTTGAAAGCAATAACTCAACTCAAGCAAGAAGTCTTAGATCTTGAAACAGCGAAAACAATGATCGTTGGATTTGATCAAATCAAAATTAAAATTAGGCCTGGCCCTGAAGAAGTAATCTCCGTCGTGGCAGACTATTTCGCTGTTTCAGAAGACGAAATAAGAAGTAATAGCAGGTCTTCACAAATTACAAAAGCAAGGAGATTATNNANNTATATATTAAGAAAAGATTTACATCTAACTGCATCTGCTTCTGGAAACATAATAGGAAATAAGAACCATGTTACAGTTCTTAATGCTGTGAAATTCGTAGAAGAAGGNTTACTTTCCGACAACAAACTTCGTCTTAATCTTCAACAAATTAGAAATACCTTAAACATTGCATAAATAACAATACGAATGTTATTTAATGTTATTAATTAATTTATATCCAATTTAAAGATAATTTATTTAACACAATCTAGAATTTCAACATTATCTATAAACATTAAATAACATTAAATAAAATGTTTACCAACTTTACTTACTTACTTAACATAAATAACACGNTTATTATTATTATTAATTAATTTATGAAAAAAGAAACTGAAATAACAATAAAGTCTGGAAAAGGAGGAAATGGGTGTATATCTTTCAGAAAAGAAAAATTTGTTCCAAAAGGAGGTCCAGANGGAGGAGATGGAGGAAAAGGAGGAAATGTAATATTTATTTCTGAGGAATCAATAATAGATTTAAGTGAATATTATAATAATCAAATATTTATTTCTGGTAATGGAGGAGATGGAGGAAAAAGAAATAAAAATGGTAAAAATGGAGATGATTTGGTTCTAAGGGTTCCTTTCTATACTGATATTATAATGAATAATTTTANGAAGATGATTGGCAAAGATGAGAAAGTCGTATTGTTAAANGGNGGAGATGGAGGAAAAGGAAATAAAAGCTTTAAATCTTCGACTAATCAAGAGCCTTTATTAGCTGAAGCTGGTGAGTTAGGAAAAGAAGCGAAATTGACTCTAAAAATGAAGAGGCTGCCTGGNGTTGGAATAGTGGGAATAACCAATTCGGGCAAATCATCATTATTAAACAAACTGACAAATGCTGGAACAAAGATAGCTAGTTACCCTTATACAACGCATGATGTGGTCCTAGGCGTAATAGAAACTGAAATGGATAGAGTAAAGATCCTCGAAATTCCTGACTTTGTGACTTTAAATAAACTAGAGAAATTTAAAGAGTACGTCGAAACCTTAAATGTAATAATAATAACGATTGACGCCAGTGATCGTCCAGAAGAAAAGCTGCTATTAATAAAAACNAAGTTGAAAGGCCTCTTAAAAAAAGAAACTGACATTCTTTTGTGTTTAACAAAGACAGATAAGTCACCACAAAATGAAATACCGAAAATAATTGCAAAATTTTCTAAACACAATGANCTTTTTATATTTAATTCAGAAGACGAAATAAAAATGGTAAAAAGAATTATAGATCTAACAAAAGTAGCTCAATACAACAATGCTGACAATGCTGAGCTAGACGAAATAAATCACATCCCAAAAATAATTCGAGAAAAAATAAGATATAGCTTTGATAAACGGAATAAGGTAGTAAACATAACGGATCCTTGGTTAATTAGAGTTGCTCAAGGAAGTAATTTGAGTAAACCAGAAGCCCAACTGCAATTTCATAACATACTAAACAGATTNGGTTATTTAAAAAAGTTNGAGNAAGACCAACTGTTTAAAGGAGTNANAGTAAAGCTNGGAGAAATAGAAATGGAATTTACATAATGATAGGAATATTGGGAGGAAGTTTTGACCCTATACACAACGGGCATCTGACAATAGCAAAGCAAGCCAAAGAGAAATATAAGCTTGAGAAAATTATTTTTGTTCCAGTAAACATTCCTTGGGCAGAAAAACTGCCCCTTAGAACCAAATCAAATCACAGAGTAGATATGTTGAACTTAGCAATAAAAAGTGAAGAGCAATTTGAAGCATCATTGGTGGATATTAAAAGAGGAGGAACAAGCTATACTATTGACACTATCAACGATTTACAATTCTTGTTAAGTGAAGGCGAGAAATTTCATGTAATCGTTGGAGCAGATAATATAAAAAGTTTTTGTAAATGGCAAAATTATGATGAACTGAAAGCCCGGACACATATCGTAATTGCGTCCAGAAACAATTTAAATGCAAGGGCAAACGTAGATGCTAAATATCTGAATAATGTCGCGATAAACATATCCAGCACCGAAATACGTGAAAAGATTCAAGCAAAACAAGACATATCTGGCTTAGTCCCAGAAGCGGTTAAAACCTATATAATCAACAAACAACTTTACTTATGACAAAAGATTTAAAAAAGAAATTATTAGACAGAGTGAACGANCTTGATGCTTTCAAAATTGGTGACTTTACTTTGTCCTCNGGAGCAAAAAGCAAATTTTATTTTGATGGACGATCTCTTACTTTAGATGGAACANGTGCCAATTTAATCGCAAAAATATTTTTAAAAGAGTTGCTTAAAACAGAGGTACAATTTATAGGAGGTCCGGCTACTGCAGCAATACCAATTATTGCCTCCTTGGCTTCCTTAGCAAAGATAACCAATGATATTAACCTGCAAGGTTTTTATGTTAGATCAAAACCAAAAGAGCATGGTTTAACAAGGTCAATAGAAGGGAATTTAAAGAAACATTCTCGAGTCATTATAATTGATGATACTTTAACAACAGGCGGAAGCTTGTTGGAGGCAATTAACGAGGTTGAGAAACAATTTTGTGAAATTGTTTCTACTTATACAGTTTTTGATAGAAATGAAGGAGGAAAACAAAATCTTGAAAACAAAGGGTTTTCAAATTTTTCAATTATTAAATATGATGAGAAATCTAATTCTCTTATAATTTAGAAATGTATCGCTTCGTTGTTGAGAGACAAGGCAGCCTCCTTTACAGCTTCTGATAGAGTCGGGTGAGCGTGAACTAATTCGCCGATTTCTGTNCCCGTGCCTTCTAAATANTTTAATAACCCTAACTCTGCAACAAGCTCNGTTACTTCGGGCCCAATCATATGGGCACCTAAAATTTCACCGCTATCGTTATCAGCTATTAACTTAATAAACCCTTCTGAGTCTCCTATGGAAACAGCCTTTCCAACCGCCTTAAACGGAAATTGAGAAGTTTTTATGATATGCCCACTTTCTTTTGCTTGTTTTTCGGTTAACCCTATGCTGGCTATTTGCGGCTGGCAGTAGGTACATCGAGGCATGTCTNAATAATTTATTGGTAATGGAGTTTTCCCGTTGATAAATTCTGCGGCTACAATTCCTTGAGCAAATGCAACATGGGCCAACATTAATTTTCCTGTAACATCTCCGACCGCATAAATTGAAGGAACTGAGGTTTGCATAGAATCGTTGATTTTAATAAAGCCTCTATCCATTTCTATTCCTAGCTCTTCTAATCCAATATCATCTGTGTTGGCTTGTACACCTACAGCAACCAACAACTTTTCAGAAGAGAATTCTTTTGTTTGTCCATTTACATTATATTCAAGATTAATTTGTGATGNATTAACAGTAGTTTTGGTCACTTTTGCATTTAATTCGAATTTTATACCTTTGTCTAAAAATATTTTTTCTAACTCTTTTGATATAGATTCATCTTCATTTGGAACGAGGTGATCTAAGGCTTCAAACAGAGTTACGTCAACACCATAGGCNTTAAATAAATAGGCAAACTCTACGCCAATTGCCCCAGCTCCTACTATTCCAATTGATTTTGGAAGAGAGGAAAGCTCTAAAGCCTCTCGACTAGTAATAATTTGTGATTTGTTTATTTCAAGATTTGGCAAACTTCGTGGCCTTGCCCCAGTTGCTAAAATAATATTTTCTGAAGCAATTATGTCGCGACTTTTTTCAAGCATAATTTCTTTTGGACCAGANATTTTAGCCTTATCTTCAAATAAATGNATCTTATTTTTTTTTATTAAATAGCCGATTCCNTGAGTTAACTGGTTTGACACATCTCTACTTCTAGAAATAGCTTTCCCAAAATTAAAATCTACTTTTTCAAAGGAAATTCCCCATTTTTCTGATTCTTTTATTTGGTTAACCAGTTCGGCATTTTTTAACAGAGATTTGCTGGGAATGCAGCCCCAATTTAAACAAACGCCCCCTAGACCCGCCAGTCCGGTTCCATTATCCTTCTCAACTAGAGCAACTTGTAGGCCAAGCTGTGCAGATCTGATGGCTGCATGGTAACCACCTGGACCTCCGCCTACTACGGTTACGTCAAAATTATTATTGGACATTTTCCTCCCTTAATCATACTTTTGTAATGTCATATATATATTTTATAAAAATTGAAACCACTGAGACCAAAAATGTAAAAATGCTGGTGATTGCAACACAACCGATAATATAGTTTTTCCAATCAATTGAACAAGTAGCNAGGAAACTACAGATTATATATGAAGACAGCAAATAAAATATTGAGAAACTTAAACCGGCAACCATTCCAAGGAAAATAATTTTAATTATAAATTTTTTCATTGTATGGTTTTTATACCAGATTTAAGATAATTCCTTATCTGTAGCAAACAAGGTTGTTAACCCNATTTTCTTTGGAGGAGTGTTTAAAGAAGACAGTGCTAACAGTGCTCTGCTTTGCAATATTCTCAATGAACTGATCAGTTTAAGCCTTTTAAATTCAGGAATTTCTTGGGTTTGAATTAAGTCAATTTCGGCAGAAATATCTAGAATCCGAGTTTCTATAGTAGAAAAATCAACTATTGAATGATCTAAGGTTTTTGTTTCATCTGTACTTGGAGAATCCTTCTCAACAATCGGCTTCCCTTTAGTAATATTCTCAATGATGTCTTTGACATTAACAGTTGGGTATTTTTTAGTAAGAGAGACAATTTTCTCTACGTGAACAGAACTCAGAGTCCCATCTAAGAAAGGCGCAGCCAATTCTAGTTGTTTTTTAAGATCATCAATATCCGCAATACTCCTCGCCTCTTTAAAAGTTAGATTCTTTTCTTGAACGTGAATTTTTAATGATGGTGCTAAAGTTTTAATTAAGCTTTCATAATGATGAATAGTTCCTGGAGTAATCCCAGTTTTCTTTGCCAATTCTTGTTGAGTTGTATCAAACTTTTTTCTGAAAGANAGAAATTCTTCTCCTAGATTTATTGGACATATATTAGAGCTTTGATATAAAAGCCTAAGGTCTAGTTCACCTTTCTGCTCTTTAGTTAGCTTGTTCATTAAATTGCATTCGACCTGTAACTCTCCTTTTTCCTCAGCAAGGTGAAGTTTTTCTGCGCCAGAGACCAATTTATATTTACTGCCTTTAATTTTTTTTACGACAGGTATGAATTGATTTGAAAATTTTGACCACCGCTTAGCTTCTTTTCGAGATTCAAGTTTAGCATTAGAAGCAACATCAAATTCTATATTTTTTATATTTATTTTCACAGTAAAACCTTTCCTTTTAATTCCAATCTATATTCTTAATTTTGAACATTCTGAAAAGCATTTTCAAATATTGTCCTACTGGGAAATTACATCATTCTAAAAATGAATTAATTCAGAATGCATGTTAGAATGTTATTAGTGTAATTTACCTAAATTATATTTAAATAATGGCTAATACTATAAAAATAACCCTTCCATATGTTTCTTATAGAACATTCCGAAATTTTTTGGAACTATTGGGGGACGGAATGCCCGCNAGGATTGATAGAAGTGTTTGGGGTCCTCGATATTCTGGAACTTCGGGGCAACAACTTATGACAGCTCTTAAATCATTGGAATTGATCAATGATGCAGGTGTTCCATCTCAAATCCTAGAAGAACTGAGTTCCAAGACTGGAAATGAAAGGCGTAGTCTATTAAAGATACTTCTAGAATCAAAATATAACAGAATTTTTTCTATTGACTTGAAGCGCGCCACTAGATCGCAATTTAATGA
The DNA here is from genome assembly GCA_002700125.1 of Dehalococcoidia bacterium. Lineage (GTDB taxonomy): Bacteria > Chloroflexota > Dehalococcoidia > Lucifugimonadales > Lucifugimonadaceae. The sequence goes on along the minus strand of PACM01000009.1, from coordinate 21,148 downwards.
GGCTTTTCGNGCATTTGGANTAAAAGATGGNGTAATGAATAAGTGCCAGTTGTTTTTCATTCAGGCGTGCCAAGATGCTGGTATCGAGTTGTCCGGATATATTTTGGCTAGAAGACACAATTTAAACAATACAAAAAAATCTGACTCAAAAAATTCTTATACTCAGATCGAAAAAGCAGCCCAACAGGAGGAGGTACAAAAATTAAGTTCAGCCGAGGCTGTCGTTTCACAGATATTGAATAAGTATCCTGAATTTAATCCTTCTTGGACTCCTGAAGTTCAGGAGACTTGGATGCAAGGCATGATTAAGTTGTATGAAGGCCTTAAAGACCCAGAAAATAATCGTGAGACTACTTAGAAAATAGCATTAGCCTGAAAGAAAAGGACTCCTTTTTTATAAGGCGAAAGTTTCCACATTGTTTCAGTTACATTGACTATTATTAGAAGTCCATGCCTGGTGCGCCAGGTGGCATTGCTGGAGGTGGTGGAGAATCTTCTTTCTTATCAGTCATTAAGGATTCTGTAGTCAATATCATTCCACCCACAGAAACAGCATTTTCTACTGCAGCACGAGTTACTTTAGCTGGGTCAATAATTCCAAGTTCAATCATATCTCCAAATGTGTCAGTTGCAGCATCATATCCATGATTGCCTTTTCCACTTGAAACGCCAGCCAAAACAACTGCTCCTTCAGCACCTGAGTTATTAGCTATAACTCTTACAGGTTCTTCAAGGGCCTTCATTAAGATGTTTACCCCTGTCTGAAATTCATCAGTTGTTTTCACCTTTTTTAAATCATCAGATGATCTGATTAAAACAGTTCCTCCTCCAGGCACTATACCTTCTTCAACAGCTGCTCTAGTTGCAGACAAGGCATCTTCAAGCCTTTGTTTTTTCTCCTTTAGTTCGATTTCGGTGGCTGCACCAACCTTAATAACTGCAACTCCTCCAGAAAGCTTAGCCATTCTTTCTTGTAGCTTCTCTCTGTCATAGTCAGAGCTCGTTTCTTCGATCTGAGCTTTTATCTGTTCTATTCGCCCTTGAATCTCGGCCTTGTTACCTTTTCCTCCAACGAAAGTGGTGTCATCTTTCCTGGATACAATTCTACTGATTGTGCCCAAGTCTTCAATCTCAGCGGATTCAAGCTTTAAACCAATGTCTTCAGTAATTACTCTAGCACCAGTCAAGATTGCTATATCTTGTAACATTTCTTTTCGTCTGTCACCAAAGCCCGGCGCTTTTACAGCCAATGCATTTAAAGTGCCTCTCATCCTGTTTACCACAAGAGTGGCTAAGGCCTCCCCTTCAATATCTTCAGCTATTACAATAATGTTTTTNTTGCCTTTCAGTACTTTTTCTAATAAAGGCAAAAGGTCTGAAACAGCAGATATTTTTTTATCAGTTACCAAAACGTATGCGTCTTCTAATACCGCCTCCATCTTGTCTGCATTAGTAACGAAATAAGGAGAAATATAACCGCGATCAATTTGCATTCCTTCTACGTAATCAGTTTCGTACTCTAAACCTTTTCCTTCATCTACCGTAATTACGCCATCTTTACCAGTTTTTTCCATTACATCAGCAATGAGATTACCCATTTCGTCATCATGGGCGGAAAGTGTTGCTACTTGTGAAATTTGATCTTTCCCTTCAACAGGCGTAGAAAGCTTAGAAATTGATTTTTTTACAGAATTTAATCCTACCTCTAAACCTTTTTTTATCGCCATTGGATCTGCTCCTGCGGCAACGTTTTTGAAACCTTCTGCAACTATGGCCTGTGATAGTACAGTAGAGGTTGTAGTACCGTCACCTGCATCATCATTTGTTTTCTTAGAGGCTTCTTTAATTAATTGTGCCCCCATGTTTTCAAAAGGGTCTTCTAGATCTATTTCTTTTGCTATTGTTACACCATCAGAACAAACTTGTGGGGGTCCGAATTTTTTATCTAGAATAACATTTCTACCTTTTGGGCCTAGAGTTACTTTAACAGTGTCCGCTAAAGTATCTATTCCAATCTTGAGTTTTGCTCTTCCATCAGAGCCAAATTTTAAATCTTTTGCCATGGCTTAGTTCCTCCTAATTTTTTTATTAAACAATTGCAAGGATGTCGGATTCCTTGACTACTAAATATTCAGTTCCATTTTCAACGTATTCAGTTCCAGCGTATTTTGAATAAACAACGTTGTCTCCTACTTTTACGGGCATAGGAAGTGTTTTTCCGTCATCATTAATTCTTCCCGGGCCAACAGCCACTACCTTACCTTTTTGAGGTTTTTCTTTTGCAGTATCAGGTATATAAATTCCGCCTGCACTTTTTTCTGCATCATCTTCTGAAGGTTCAATAACAACCCTATCTCCGAGAGGACTCATTTTTATTGCCATTTTTTATGCCTCCTAAAGCAAGTTTTGTATGGTAATTTTTCCAACTAGGATTTTAGCACAAATGTTGCCTAAAAAGGTTATTTTTTTTTTTAATTTTTATTTGAAAGGCTTTCTTACTACAATTGAACCTAGAATTATCATAAAAGTTCCTAATATCACCAAGGGTCCGATAGGCTCTTTTAAAATCATCCATCCAATTAAAATTCCAAATATAGGCTGTGATAGATGAATCACAGTGACTTGCGACGGCTTATAAGTTTTTAGTAGCCATATATTGGCTATAAAGTTAAAACCAGCTATTACTGCCCCTTGATAAAAAATGGATAAAATTAAAATAATCGATACTTTGTAAGGGTCAGTTTCAAAAATTGTACTTAANATTAAGAAAACAACCGTTCCAAATATGGCTTGTGCCATCAAAAGTTTCAATGGAGGCACAGATTCACTACTTTTAGCTAAAAAAATTGTTCTTGCGCCTAATAAAAAACCAGATATTAAGCAAAGAGAATTCCCAAAAATATAAGAAGAGTTACCAATAGAATCAATGTAGGTAACTACTATTCCCAAATAAGCAATAACAACTCCAATAAATTTTATGAAGGACATCTTGTCTTCTTGTATAAAAAAATGACCCAAAGTAATCACCCAGATAGGGTAAGTACTATTTAAAACAATGCTTGACGCCACAGAAGTATTGCTTATTCCTATGTTAAGAAATAATAATTGAGTTGAAAATAAAATACCCAATTGAAATAAAGGCTTAAGCTCTTTTCTTTCTGGGATCAGAGGAATTTTTTTATAGATCGCCCAAATAAATATGACTATTCCGCTTATCAGAAAACGCATCCAACCTTGACGGATAGGAGGAGCATAAGGCAGAGCAACTTTGAGTGAAGTTGGATGCCCTCCCCAAAAAATAGAAAGCAAAATATCCAAAGCAGCAGCCTTAAAGGATAGATTTTTTCGTTTATACTCAGTTTTAATTAGAGTCCTCTATTAATCTAAGTGATTTAAGTACTGATTAACAAAGTCGAAGGAAACAAAATCTTTATAAGCATCGATCAGCTTTAAGGTAATAGGCCCAAAAATATTTCTCCCTATTTTTTTTCCATTAAAGAGTGAAACTGGACAGATACATAAGCTTGTAGAAGTTAAAAATATTTCATCGGAATTAATTGCTTCAAAAACTTCTATATCCTTTTCGATAACTGGCATACCAATGTTATCTGCCAAATCTATAACAGTTTCTCTGCTTATACCTCCAAGAACATTCTGTGATTTGGGGGTGAAAATAGTATTGTTTTTTACTGTAAATATATTACTTCCCATGCCTTCGGTTAAATTCCCATTTAAGTCGAGCAGTATAGCCCATCCTTCTGAATCTATATGTTTTACTTCATTNTCACCCAAGATCAAATTAATATAATTATGAGTTTTTGCCCTTGGACTCATGCTTTGAAATGGAGTCCTTCTGACTGAAGGCGTCCAAATTTTTATACCTGTTTCGTACAGAGATGCTCGTGGCTTTAAAGGGAGAGGAGCACATTCTACTATGATGGTCGGACCTCCATCAATGTCCCATTGCTCACCTCCTACTTTATCTACGCCACGTGATATCCTTTGTCCAACCCAATAATCACTTTTTTCATCAATTAGTGGCAGATTAAACTCAAGTACCTTTTTTGAAATTGAAACCATTTCTTCTTTTGATAATGAGATGCTTATATCAAGATAATTTAGGGACTCATATAGGCGATCAATGTGCTCAGATATTTTGAATATTTTGTGGCCAAAGGTNCTAGTCATGTCGAATATTCCGTCTCCNTATTTAAAGCTTCTGTCTCGGAAGTGAATTTTTGCTTCGCTCTCTAGAATGTATTGTCCGTTAAAATAAACCGTTCTTTCATTTTGTTTCATGGTTAACCTTTGCCAATTTCTTTTACTATAGCATTTTTGTCATCAATATATATTTTAGACGACCACATAGTTATGCTTGCTTTTATCAATGTTTTTGAATTGTAATTCTTCAAATTAGATTTTCTAATCAAGAATCTTCTTCCAAACAATTTTTCTATTTTTTGCTTTGATAAAAGATCCTTAATGATATGTGTATCTCCACAAAGTACTAAAAAATCTAAATTTTCTTTTTGAGGAGCCAAATGATCCTTTATGTCAACAAACAATTTTTTATAAAGTTCTTCAATCCATTTTTCACGGTTTCTTTCAAATCTTCTTTGGGATTGTCCTCCTGCTTTATGCCTACCTTTAACGAACCTGCTTCCTTTTTTTGAGAAATCAACGCTATTAAATCTGATTGAGCCGAAGACGTAAGAACCAAGTTCAAAAAAAACTAACCCTATTAAAATGTCTCTTTTTAAAATTTTTTCTATATCTAATGTTGAAGAAATCTTGATCTTCTTTGAAAAAGGAAATGGCAAAGCAATAAATATAGAAAAGGAATCTAGAACAAGTATTATAATATTCGCATTTATTTCACTTAAAGATTTGATCTTGTTGTTTTGGATTATTTCTGAAGCGTCAATAATTTTAATGTCTAAAATTGACTCTCCAAAATCATTCTGAACTAAAAAATCACAAAGTTTATTGCGACTTATCCAGTGAACTTTGTTAAAAGGAAGTAAATTTTTTGACAAGATCATGCTTCTAAATATTTAGTATTAGTTTGTGTGGTTTGTCCAGATTTAATTTTACTCCAAGCCCAAGGCCACCTGGAAGACAATATTCTCCGTTAATAATTTTTTCTTCCGGTATTATGAACTGTTTTCTGTCAGGTACTTCATATACAGCATGTTCTAAGGGGAGTTTTGTATTTAAAGCTGATGTTACATGTGCGCTACCCAAAAGAGATATTGGGCCTGAAGGACAATGAATCGAAAAAGAATTTGAGGATAATTTATTGAGTTCCATTCCAATTTTTATCGCTTCTTCTACTCCGCCACAATACTTAATATCCGGCATCAATATGTCCAGCGCCTTAGTTTTATAAAGCTTTACAAATTCATTTACTCCATAGAATTCTTCTCCTCCTACTAAATTTCCTTGTATGGATTTTTTTATTTCAATTAATTCCGAGGAATTTTTTTTGGGGTTCATTGGTTCTTCAAACCAAGAAACTCCTTTTTCAAATAATAGTGACTCAACTTTTATAGAGGTCTTTAAATTAAATTTTGAATGACAATCTATTAATAGTTTTTGAGAGTTTTTGAGAACTTTTACTATGGAAGATACCCTTTTCAAGCCTTCGTCAATGAATTTCTCACTTTTGTAGAAAGAGTCAGGATATTGATCAAAAGGAGCACATTTAATAAATAAAAAGCCGTCTTCTGTAGCATTTTGAGCTCGATTTTTAAAAGTTTCAGGACTTCTATCTGTCGGGCCGTCATCATCTGGGAGCATAGAGCGGTTTATATTTGCATAAAGCGGAATAGGCTTTGAAGAACATTTTGAAAGTGAAAATATATCAGTTAGATAATCGTTTAAACTAAGAGAACGAGTTTTAGAAAATATATCTGAGCATGCTGACCTTATACCACTTAATGTTGTTGCTAAGATAAAATCCTCATTAGGAGGCCTTTCGTTTTTTTCAAGAATCTCTTTTATTTGTTGGTCATTGCAGAGCTCCAAAGCAAGAATTTTTTTTAACTGAGCGGATAAGGTTTCAATTAATTGACTGGTTTTTAAATAATTGGATGTAGTTAGTTCAGACAACCCTATCAAACCATTGTCAGATTCAATTTCAAGAACAAGCCATTCAGTTTTTCCTCTTACGTGAAATGAGTAAACTTTTATTTTATCGATTTTCATACAACTCAGGAGGTATTTTTACTTCTAAAGCCTGAATATTTAGTGGAAGTTTCAAAATCGGTAATCGATATCTTTTCTCCTCCTAGTACGCTTGAAGCATTTGCTGCCAGTACGGCAGATAAAGAATTTATTGAAGACTTAAATGAATTGAATCTCAGAGCAGGATCATTTTTAATTATTGAATTTATAAAATTCTCTGATATAGATTTGGTGTTATGTTGCCCCATGGCATTTTCATGAGGACCCTTAGCAATTACTTTTTTTAATTGAGCCTCTGGATATAAGTTGCCTTTTTTAAAGTGCTCTCTTCTCTTATTAATGTCATAATGATCAGAATCTAGTCCATACGCAATCAAATCATCTTCAAATTTTATCATTGACCTTTCGGTCAAAATATAATCATATCTTTCAGTATAAAATACACCTCCAGGGCGTGTCATAATTAAGTTTGCTATTCCGCCTTTATTAAAGCCATAAGTGACATGATAAGCAATTGGATTGTCACCTTCANNTATTCNNGACTGTTCNGGTCTTTCTACNTATGATGACTGTACCCANCTAATATTATCGTTGGTCCAAAACCTCATTAAATCCGTTTGATGAATTCCAGCTTCAACCATAGAAGTTCCAGACCATTTTCTGTCTGCCGTCCAAATTCTATTTTCTGGACCTTGTTTTTTTTCTGCTTGAGTGTGCTTCACGCCGTGCATTTCTACTGCCCCGCAATCAACCATAGTAATTGAAGAGACCCACTTGTCATTTAAGTACTCTTTGATTTTGGTATACCAATAATCATATTCCATTTGAAATCCACATATTGACGGAACTTTATATTTTTCAATTGCCTCAGCCATAGGATAAATTTCATCCAAAAAGAGACTTTGAGGCTTTTCTGCAAATATTGCTATACCTTTTTCGGCAGCTTTAACAATTTGATCGGTATGTTGATTTGGAGGAATGACAAACCAAATTCCATCAACATCAGAACTTTCTAAAAATTCCTCGTAGTCGGTGTAAAGTGCCACACCAGATTCGCTGTAATTAGGAACAAATGATGTGATCTTTTCTTTGGCTAAATTTTCAACAAAAGGATCAACAAGAGCGACAATTGTAACTAACTCCTCTTCTTGCAAATCACATAAAGCCTGTAGGTGTTGCAGGCCTCTTTGCCCTACCCCTACCAGNGCTACTTTGAAATTAGGCATTATTCCTCCAAAATTCTGTTTATATTGTTTTTATTCTAAAACTTTAGTTTGATTTATAAAATATAGTCTTTCTGAAAACAAACAAAGGGATAGTTACTATAATTAAAAATATTAAAATAAATAGAAAAAATGACTCTGAAAAAGGATTTGTCTTTCTGTTTCTCTCTTCCATTTCTATGGTAAATTGAAAAGACTCTTGATAATTTTCTTGTGAAACATCTACAGTAAAGATCCAAACGCCACTTTCNTCTATATCAAATACACACTTATATAAATGTGGCGTTGACGGTGTATTTAAAGCAAAAGTGACAAATTTTTCATCTTTATGAGATGCAACGACAGATATTATTACTTTTGATTCTTTTTGACCAGTAGATTTATTAGTAACCTCGAATTCTAAATCAACATATCCAATTTTTGGGTTTTCAAGATAAGAAATATTAAGATCAAAACTACTTCCCGCTACTAATTCTGATTTTTTTTGATGATTGTCTGCACTTAAAATNTGATTAGAGTTGATAAAAAGGAATAGGGTGGCAGTGAGTACGAAAGCTATATTATTAAAAGGTTTGATTATCTTTGGACTCTCCCGCTTGTATCACCTTCAACTATTGCTTGTACTTCAGAAAGAGAAACTAAATTTAAATCTCCATGTATTGTATGTGCTAGGGCAGAAGATGCCACTGCAAAATTGAGTGTTTCTTCTGGTGTAAAATTATTAATATTTCCATATATAATTCCAGCTGAAAATGCATCTCCNCCACCTACTCTATCTACCATATGAACGGGATATTTGGCTCCTATATGCATGACCCCACCACCTTTAATTTCTTTATCAGTGTCTAAATAAACAGCAGACCAATTATTGTCGCTGGCAGATATACTATCTCTTAGCGTGATCCCAACTTTTGAAAAACCAAAATTTGATATTAAATTATCTATAACATTTCTGTAAGCATCTGGGTTTAGTTCTCCAGCAGTGACATCTTGACCCTCTGCAATAACTCCGAGACATTTCTCAGCATCTTCTTCGTTTCCAANTGCTATATCTACATATTCCATCAAAGGTTTCATTACAGATTGAGCTTCGTCAGGACTCCATAAATTTTTTCTATAATTCATGTCTGCACTAACTATTAGACCTAATTCTTTTGCAGCTTTTGCAGCTTCCATAGTTGTCTCAGCGGCAGACTTTGATAGTGCAGGAGTTATTCCGGTGAAATGAAACCAGTCAATTCCTGAGAATGCATCCTCCCAATCGAATATTCCGGGTTGTATTCTGCTTATCGCACTTTCTGCCCTGTCNTAAACAATTTTAGACGGTCTCATTGCAGCGCCGTGCTCTAAGAAATATAATCCAATTCTTTCTCCTCCCATTCTTATGGCAGACGTGTTTATCCCAAAGCTTCTTATTCTNTTCATTGCNGCTTCNCCAATTTCATTACTAGGCAATGCAGTAATAAATTTTGTCGGTACTCCAAATTGAGCTAATGAAACAGCCACATTATATTCACCGCCTCCATAATCAACATCAAAACTATTCGCTTGAACAAACCTTTCTTTCTTTGGAGTTGCAAGTCTTAATAAGATCTCACCAAATGTTGCAACATTTACTTGTGCCTCGCCCATTATATTCTCCTAACTTATCCTTTTTATTGTCTCAGATAATTTTTTACATTGCGCTTCTAGCTTTGCCCAATCTTTGTTGTTCATAATTTCTTTACTAAAAAGTTTTGATCCCATTCCTACGGAAAATACGCCAGCATCAAACCATTCTTTTAAGTCATCAGGNTTTAAATCNACNCCTCCAGTAGGCATTATCCAAGACCAAGGCATTGGNGCCAATATAGATTTTATAAAAGANGGTCCTCCNACTGAATCTGCTGGAAAAACTTTTACTACATCACAGCCNAGACNTTCAGCATTTGAGATTTCTGTNGGTGTNAGACATCCTGGCATNTATGGAATTTTTTTTCTNTTACAAGACNTNGCNACTTCTTNGTTTGTTAATGGNCCAACTATGAAGTTTGCCCCCATTGAAATATAAAGATCAGACATTGTTGAATCCGAAATAGAACCTGCTCCCAAAATCATATCCGGTAAATTTTTTCTACAGAATAATTCTAATTTTTTGAAAACTTCCCATGCAAAGTCTCCTCTATTTGTAAATTCGAGAATCTTAATTCCACCCTTATGGCAAGCGGAGACTACCTCTATGGCTACATCTGGATCTGGATCATAAAATACAGGTACCACTTTACATTCTTTTATGTAGTTTAATGTTTGTAGTTTATTGAATTTTCCCATGACTTCCTTTTTCTAGTGTCAAGTATATTATTACTTATAATTGATAATTTGGGTTAACCTGTTAATCTAACTTNTTGTTAATTTTGATACATATTACAACTTATTTCNAAAATAATTAATNAATGAAAAAAAATATAGCTAAAGATAAAATAAAAAATGGGATTCCATCNATTGGNACTTGGGTTTCTAGCGGAAATCCTCTTGTTTGCGAAACTTTGGCAAATACAGGAATAGACTGGATTAATATTGAGTGCGAGCATAGTTCAGTTGATCTAGGTGACCTGATTCATTGCTTTAGAGCGGTTGAACACACAGATATTCCTGTCTTTGTAAGAGTTGCTGGTAGTGACCCCTTAATCATCAAGCGGGTACTTGATACAGGAGCACTTGGAGTCGTTGTTCCAGATATTAAAAATGCTGAAGAAGCTAAAAGAGCGATCGATGCTTGTAGATATCCTCCTGAAGGAAAACGAGGCATAGGAGCTACAAGGCCTAACGCTGTTTATTCGGATTATATGGACCATGCTAATGAAGAGATTTGTGTTGTTTTAATGATAGAGGATATTGAAGCGGTCAACCGTATTGACAGTATTATGGAAGTACCTGGAGTTGATGTGATATTTATTGGCCCCAACGATTTGGCTGCAACTTTAAATGTACCCTTAGGCATGGATAACCAGCACCCTAAACATGTTGAAGCGGTTGAAACTGTTTTGCGTGCAGGCAAAAAGCACGGAATACCAACAGGAATTCATTGTGGTAGTCCAGAAGAAGTCTCTAGGAGGATTGCTCAAGGATTTTTATGGATGCCAATAGCATCAGATGTTGCTGTAATGCGTTCTGCCTTTATGACATCAGTTACAAAAATCGAAGAAATGACCGAATCAACAGGAATTAATTCTGACGGAAAGTTTTATTAGTCTGGCATCCAGAAGGAAAAAAAGTGCCTTTTCCAATTTGATGAAAATAAACTTTGAATTTTCCAAGCCCAACTGGATTCATTAATGAAATAATTTGTTGCCTATCTTTGAGATTTGTTTTATGTTCAAAAATCTTTTTTATGCCCATATTATATAAAAACCTTTCTTGGGTGGTATAACCGATCAAATTGAAATTTACAGAATTAAGNCATTTATTTAGTACAGGAAAATTTACATCACACGTAATATCTTTTTGCCCAATGTCAGTAAGAGGATCACTATCCATGTTGTGATTTTTATAGCATCGTAAAGTTCCNAGAGGCTTAGATTTGGTTAAAAACTTCAGTGAGTCAAAACCATAATCTATGGTTATCATTACACAGTTTGGTGACAAGCTAGCGATTTTTTTACAAAGGACTGAAAGATTATTAATTAATTCAAAACTTGAACCCTCTGGGATACTTTTTAAAGTTTTTTCAGCNAATAATATTTTTTTAGTATTTTTATATATTTCTTTTGTTGATAATCCTGATGTTTTCTTTACAAATATTTCTTTAATCTCATTGTTTATTTTTTTAAATCTGTCAAATGGAAGAGAATCAAAAAATTCGTTTGATATTATGCATCCGTATTGAAAATCTGGCAGTTTTAAAGAAGGCTTATTCACTACATCTACATTGAAGTATTTTAAACACTTTGAAAATTCTGAATGACTTGCATTTATCTTTGATAAAATATCCGATTTTAAATTACCATAACTGCCCCCAAGTTCTACAATCATAAAATCATTAGGTTTTTTATAATGAATCCAGACCTCTTCTATTTGATCTGCAAGTAAATGTCCAAAAGAAGGGTGGGTTAGAGGGCTTGTTATGAAATCTGAAAGTAATGGACGCTTTTTTCTTGTATAAAAGCCAAAGTCTGCATCATAAAGAACTTTTTCTACAAAATCAGAATATGAAACTACCAAGGATTTCGAAAAAATTTTATTTATAATATCAAAAGTTAATTTAGTATTATCTTTTTTCGATTGAAATATATTGTTTTTCGTGTTCACCAGTATAATGCAGTAGTGGCCTTAAGAGAATGTTATGTTCGTATTGTTCAAGCACCTGAATTGTCCAACCTGGAATTCTTCCAATTGCGAAAATAGGTACGAATAAATCAGTGGGAATACCAAGTAAGTGATAGATTACCCCTGCAAAAAAATCTACATTTACATGTATGCCTCTTCGTTGGTATGGCTTCATCGCATCCATTACTGCTACTAATATTTCGTACCAGCCTGGATCCCCTTTCTCTTTTCCAAGAGCTTCAACTCCTTCCTTTAGATGACCAGCTCTTGGGTCTTCTGCTTTATAAACTCGATGTCCAAAGCCCATTACTCTTTCTTTGTTGCGAAGTAAATTTGTTACATAGTCTTTTGCCTTTTCAGGTGACCTAACTTCCTTGACCATTTTCATAACATTTTCAGCCGCACCTCCGTGGGAAGGTCCTGATAAAACTGATATTCCTGTTGTAATAGCGCTGTGGAGATCTGCTTGTGTCCCTGCACAAACTCGTGCAGCAAAAGCAGAGGCATTAGAACCATGGTCTGCGTGCAGAATAAAATCTTTGTCCATCAGTTTTGTTGTGTTTTCAGGTGGAATTGATCCATCAAGCATGTATAAAAAATTTGCTGCGTGAGATAACTCAGGATTTGGAGTTACAGGTTTTTTATTTTGCCTTATCGCATTGTGAGACATAACGATAGTAGGGACCTGAGCAGTCAGCCTTATACCTTTTCTTAAGGTTGCTTCGTAGCTTTTGTCATCAGTTTCTTTATCGAATGCTGATAGAGCTGATACTGCTGTCCGTAAAACATCCATTGGGTGGGCAGATTTAATTGTTTCAATTATTTTTAAAACCTTAGAAGGTATTTTTCTCGAAGACCTAAGAATTTTATCAAATTCGTCTAATTGAGCTTTGTTTGGCAAGTTGCCATGAAGAAGAAGATATGCGGTTTCTTCAAAAGTTGATTTTTCTGCCAGATCATGAATACTATAACCCCTGTATTCTAGAATGCCTTGCTTCCCATTGATATATGTTGTTTGAGTACGATCGAAGTGAATACCCACCAAACCCCTGTGTATATTTACCTTTTCATCACCCATTCTTAAATATTACCATATTTTAAGGTTTGAGTAGTTTCAAAAGTGTTTCATCATCCTTAATTTTAATAGGGTCATTATTTAATATATTTAAGGCATTAGTTTTTATGTTAGAAACGTTTTCTCCGTCTCTAAAACGAATTGTGAGAGAGTCGCTATCTACCTCTTTGTCTCCACAAATAATCATTAAAGGTGTCTTATTTAGCTGGGCCTTTCTAATCTTTGCGTTCAAGCGATCAGAAGTCTTGTCAACATTTCCTCTTAACCCAAATTTGGATAACTCTTTGTTTACTTTGTCACAGTAGCTAAATTGGTTTTCTGATATTGGTATTAAAATATATTGAGTAGGGCTTAACCAAAATGGAAATGCCCCTCCATAGTGTTCAATTAAAATGCCAAGAAATCTTTCCAGTGATCCAAAAATCGCCCTATGGATTACTATAGGTTCTTGTTTTTGACTTTCATTTGAAAAATAATTTAATTTAAATTTTTTAGCAGCAAAAAAATCTAGTTGCACTGTTCCAAGTTGCCATTCTCGACCAATCGCATCTGGAATCATTACATCAATTTTTGGCCCATAAAATGCTCCTTCACCTTCTTGGACTAAATATTTCTTATTTGAATTATCTAGTATCTTTTTCATGATTTTTTCTGATTCATCCCAGACTTGATCAGTCCCAGATCGCTCTTTCGGGCGTAGAGAAAGGTGATATAAAGGTTCTTCAAATCCGAAATCTTGGTATATTTCTTCTAGTAAACTCAAAAAAGCTTTGATTTCATCTTCTATTTGATCAAATCTACAGAAAATGTGAGCATCATCTTGAGAAAAAGACTTGACTCTTGTTAACCCATGAGAAACGCCTGATCTTTCGTTTCTATGAAGCCTTCCGAAGTCTGCAAGTCTAACTGGCAAATCACGATAAGAATGTAATTGTGAACGAAAGATTAGATAATGTGCAGGACAATTCATAGGCTTTAGGCCCATAGTTCTATTTTCAGTTTCTGTAAAAAACATATTTTCCTTGAAATGTTCTGAATGTCCAGATAGATCCCAAAGTTTTGAGTCAAAAATTTGTGGAGTCATGACTTCTTGATATTCGTAATATTGATATTTTTGTCTCATATAGTCCATTAATAGGTTTAATAACTTGGCTCCTTTTGGATAAAAGAAAGGCATAGAAGGAGCCATAGGGTCGAAATAGAAAAGTTCAAGCGAAGTTCCAAGTTTCCTGTGATCTCGTTTTGCGGCTTCTTCAAGTTTTGATAAATATGACTTTAAGGCATCCTTTGATTCCCAAGCCGTTCCATAAATTCTTTGGAGCATAGGATTTTTTTCATTTCCTCGCCAATATGCACCTGCTACATCTAGTAATTTGAATGCAGGTATTTGGTTGGTACTTTCTACATGTCCACCTCTACATATATCTTCCCAAGTTTCGTGGTTCCAAATCGTAATTTCTTCCTCTTCAGGAATACCGTCTATTATTTCAAGTTTATACTTTTGATCTTTAAATTTTTCACGAGCAATTTTTCTTGAAACAGAAACTCCTGAAAATTTTTTTTGAGATTTAATTATTCTCTTCATCTCCTTTTCAATTTTTTTGAGATGTTCTGCAGTGAAAGCTTCGGAGCAATCAAAGTCATAATAAAAACCATCATTAGTTGGTGGCCCAATTCCGACTTTGGTCCCAGGGAATAGGTTTAAAACTGCTTCAGCCATAACGTGGGCGGCTGAATGTCTAATTTTAAATCTAAGATTTTCTTTTGCTTCTACTTCTTTCATTTTCTGGTGGGCGATGAAGGATTCGAACCTACGACCTCAGCGATGTCAACGCTGCACTCTAACCAACTGAGCTAATCGCCCCTTAGTTTAAGTAAATTAACAAGGTTTCAGTTGCTATTCTCTTCATTTTCTTCTGAAGTCTTCATCAAATCAACTGTTGTAACTTCTTTTACAATATCATTTGATGAAAAGTCGCTGATATCTTGAGTTGAAAGTTCTCCGTCATTTAGTATATTTTTGGTGAGATTTTTAAATCCCAATTTCTCATAACCTTCTTCACTTTTATCTAAGCGAGCTGGTATAAGTCTTCCAATTATGACATTTTCTTTCAATCCTCTAAGGTTATCTACTTTTCCTTCAACAGCTGCCTCTGTTAAAACTCTTGCAGTTTCTTGAAAGGAGGCTGCTGCCAAAAAACTTTCAGTTTTTAAAGAAGCTCTTGTAACTCCTAGTAAAACAGGACTTGAGGTAGGAGGGGTTTTTCCTTCACTTCTTAAACTTTCAGATACTTCTTCGAATTTAATTCTATCTTCAAGTTCGTTTGGTAAGAAATTTGAATCTCCTGTGGTTTCTATTTTGATCTTTCTAAGCATCTGCCTCACAATAAGCTCAAGGTGCTTGTCATGAATAGATACCCCTTGGGAACGATAAACTGATTGAACTTCATCAATCAAATATCTTTGCGCTTCACTGTAACCTTGAATTCTCAATATGTCGTGAGGACTTTTCGGTCCTGCAGTTAGTGCTTGTCCAGCAGAAACTTTTTCTCCATCTCTCACTAAGATTTGTGATGCTGCAGGGATTAAGTATTCTCTTTCATCATCTTCTTTCCATAAAACAACAATAGATCCTTTTTTTATTTTAGCAATTCCAGGAGTTGTTGCTATTAAAGATTTGTCTGAGGATAGGATATCTCCTTGTTCTACCCAATCACCAGATTTTATAAGAGATTTAGAATTTGATTTTAGCTTATATTCATTTTCTTGAACTATTGTGATTTTTACCTTTATCGTTCTTCCTTGTGGCCCAACAGTTAATTCAGTTTTACCGTCAATTTCAGATAATATTGAAACACCTTTAGGAGTTCGTGCCTCAAATAATTCTACTACTCTAGGTAATCCGCTCGTTATATCTAGGCCAGCTACTCCTCCAGTGTGAAATGTTCTCATAGTTAGTTGTGTTCCTGGCTCTCCTATCGATTGTGCTGCAATTATGCCCACTGCTTCTCCCAGTAATACAGGTTTTCTGGACGCCATTGAGACTCCATAGCTTTTTTGTGATACTCCATATTTAGACCTACATCCCAACGGAGAATAAACCCAAGCTTCCTTGATTCCTTTTCTTTGAATTTCTTCGGCCATTTCTATAGATATTAAAGTATTAGTATCAACAATAATTTTGCCTGTTTTAGGATCTTTGATATCTTCGAATGGATATCTTCCTACAATTCTTTCTGAAATCCTCGCTTGGATACTGTTTTCTTCAGCATCTTTAACTAGAATTCCTTCATTTGTTTTATCGTCTACTGAAGTTACTATCAGATCCTGTGATACGTCTGCCAGCCTTCTGGTAAGGTATCCTGAGTCGGCAGTTCTCAAAGCCGTGTCTGCTAATCCTTTTCTTGCCCCGTGGGTAGAAATAAAGTATTCAAGCACCGAAAGGCCTTCGACAAAACTTGATCTTATTGGCAATTCTATAATTCGTCCTTTTGGATCAGACATTAATCCTCTCATCCCAGCCATTTGCCTGATTTGCTCTATATTTCCTTTAGCACCGGACTCAGACATTGCATAAACACCACCATAGTAAGGAAGAGTTTCCTTAACTGCTTGAGTTAACTTTTCATTCGTTGCGGTCCAAACATCAACAGTTTTTTGATATCTTTCAGTTTCATCATTTACTAAACCATCGGAATATAATTTTTCCAAATCAGCAATATCTTTATCTGCAGCCTTCAGATATTTCGCCTTTTGTTTCGGGACAACTATATCTTTTATGGCGATAGTAGTACCTGATTGTGTAGAATATTTAAAGCCTAGATCTTTTAATGAATCAAGGAGTTCGGCAGTCACTTTATTTCCTTCATTTTCATGACACTCAACTACTACTTCCTGTAATTTTTTCTTATCAATTGTTTCATTTATAAACTCAAAGGAATCTGGTAGTACATCATTAAAGAGAATTCTGCCAGTTGTTGTTTCAAAAGGCTTTTGGTCCTTGCTCAGTTCTAATAATTCTATTTTTTCTCGTACCTTTACTAACCCTACTCCGTAGGCAAAAATAACATCTTCTCGATTGTTAAATTTTTTAATTTTAACTTCATCTTTATTATTTGAACTTTCCATTTCCGTCATATAGTAGTTGCCTAAGACAAGATCTAAAGTAGGAGCAACAATTGGATTTCCTGAACCTGGGCTTAGCATGTTTTCTGAACTCATCATCAAACTTTTGCACTCTTGAATCGCTTCTTCTGACAGTGGGACATGAACAGCCATTTGGTCACCGTCAAAATCGGCATTAAATGCAGGACAAACAAGTGGGTGCAACCTTATCGCACTGCCTTCAACCAATACTGGTTGAAATGCTTGAATTCCTAATCTGTGTAAGGTGGGTGCCCTATTTAAAAGTACAGGGTGATCTTTTATTACTTCTTGAAGAATGTCCCAGACTTCGTCATCTCCAGATTCAGCTTTTCGTTTTGCACTTTTTATATTGTGTGCATGCCCCTGAAGCACCAGTGAATTCATTACAATTGGCTTAAATAATTCGAGTGCCATTTTTCTTGGTAGTCCACATTCATTTAATTTTAGGTTTGGGCCAACAACAATCACTGATCTCCCACTGTAATCAACTCTCTTGCCTAATAAATTTTGTCTAAACCTACCTTGCTTTCCTCTGAGGAGATCCGTCAAAGACTTTAAAACATGGTTGTGACTTCCTTGAATTGCCCTTCCTCTTCTTCCATTGTCAACAAGAGCATCTACAGCTTCTTGCAACATCCTTTTTTCGTTTCTTACAATGATTTCAGGGGCTTCAAGATCTATCAGATGCTTTAATCGATTATTCCTATTTATTACCCTTCTATATAAGTCGTTCAAATCACTTGTAGCAAACCTTCCGCCGTCCAATTGAACCATAGGATGTAGATCAGGAGGGAGTACCGGTAGTACAGTAAGTATCATCCATTCNGGCTTGTTGCCACTTTTTCTAAAAGCTTCAACAACTCTTAGCCTTTTCAGAGATTTCTTCCGTTTTTGTCCAGAAGTAATAGCAATTTCTTGCTTTAGTCGTTCACTTATTGAGTCTAAATCTAACTTTTGCATGAGCTTCAGAATTGCATCTGCTCCCATTTCTGCATCAAAGACAGGCCCAAACTTGTCCTTATAATTTCTGAAGGTATTTTCATTTAAGAGGTCACCCTCTTTTAAGGACTTAAGTTCGTCTATTCTTTCCTCGATTTGTTGATTTATATCTTTTGATTCCTGATTGGCTTCTCCATTTTCAGGTCCTGGAAGATCCAAGGCTTCTTTATTTTCAGATTCATTTGATTCTGCGAACTCTTGAAGGGTTTTTAGTGCCTCCTCTTTTCTTTCTTCATCTATGCCGGTAACAATGTATTGAGAAAAATATAGGATTCTTTCTAAATTTCTAGGAGATAAATCAAGTAGTACTCCAATCCTTGATGGAGTTCCTTTAGAAAACCAAATATGTGCCACTGGAGCTGCAAGAGCAATATGNCCCATTCGTTCTCTTCGTACTTTGGACTTTGTAACTTCAACCCCACACCTATCACAAATAACTCCCTTGTATCTTATATTTTTATATTTTCCGCAGCCACAGTCCCAATCTTTAATAGGGCCAAATATTCTCTCACAAAAAAGACCATCCTTTTCAGGCCTTAAGGTTCTATAGTTAATTGTTTCTGGCTTTGTTACTTCTCCATAGGACCAAGCCTTGATTTGATCAGGAGAGGCCAGAGATATTCTTATTGCATCAAATGCAGATGATCCACTTGTTGTCATTCTTGTGCCTCCTCAGAAATTTCATCACTTGCTTCATCAAGCAGTTTATCTAGTGAGATATCTTGTTTTTCTTCACTCACTTGAGTTTCTGCAATTTCTATATTTGTTGTCAGTTCATCCGGTAATTCATAATTATCAAATCCTTTTGGATCAAAGCTTTCATCTGATTGCCCTCGACCTAAATTTCCACTTATGGAGTTTTCACTAATTTGTTCAACTGAAAGCCCAAGGCCTTGAAGTTCTTTCAAAAGAACTTGGAAGGACTCNGGAATGCCTGGCTGAGTTATTTGTTCTCCTTTGACGATTGCTTCATATGTTTTAACTCTACCTATAACATCATCTGATTTAACCGTTAGCATTTCTTGTAAAGAGTGTGCAGCACTATAAGCTTCTAACGCCCACACTTCCATTTCTCCAAATCTTTGACCTCCAAATTGTGCCTTTCCACCTAAAGGTTGTTGGGTTATTAAAGAGTAAGGTCCAGTAGACCTCGCATGAATTTTATCNTCTACTANGTGAATTAGCTTTAATATATATATATTTCCTACAGTTACAGGTTGATCAAAAAATTCTCCTGTCCTACCGTCTCTAAGCNTTGTTTTTCCGAAAATAGGAGCAGACAAGCCAAGATTTACTTGAACGTCCAAAGCATTTTGCATGAGGTCAGAGTCTTTCAATTCAGATGTGTTTATTCCAGCAGTTTCTTGTAGCCATATCGCAAGGCAAGTTTTACTAGCGTATCCTTTATTACTTANAGCGTCAGAGAATACTTTTTCAGGCTTGAAGCCATGGCTTTTTATCCATTCGTAAACTTTCTTATAATCGGGCTGTTTATTATTCTCCAAATCTTTCTTATNTATTGANTCAGATATCGTTATGAACCANGCTCTTGCCAAATAGTCTTCAACAGTTTCAGTATCTGCACCAGAAAATACTGGTGTTCTTGCTTTGAAGCCTAAAATATCTGCAGCTTTTCCAAGATGNGTTTCCAAAATTTGTCCCAAATTCATTCGTGANGGAACCCCTATTGGATTTAGTATGATGTCGACTGGAGTGCCATCAGGCAGGCAAGGCATATCTTCACGAGGTAAAATTTTTGAGATTACACCTTTGTTTCCGTGTCTACCTGCGAGTTTGTCACCTTCTGTCACCTTCCTTTTTTCTGCTATCCAAACCCTTATTAAATCTAGAACTCCTGCTGGTAATGTAGTCGCTCCTTTTTTTCTAGGTTTTAGATCTTTTCTAGAAATTCTTCTGACTTGAACCACTTTTCCATATTGTCCATGAGGAACTCTTAAAGATGTGTCTTTAACGTCCCTTGCTTTTTCGCCAAAAATAGCCCTTAGCAGCTTTTCCTCCGAAGTTAATTCTGTTTCTCCTTTTGGTGTTATTTTTCCTACTAAAATATCGCCTGGCTTCACGCTCGCCCCAACTTGAATAATCCCTTCTTCATCCAGATTCATTAAGGCATCTTCACTGACATTAGGTATATCTCGTGTTATGTCCTCATCTCCTAATTTAGTTTCACGTGCCTCTAGTTCAAATTTTTCTATATGTACAGAAGTAAATTTGTCGTCTTTTACTAGATCTTCATTAAGAATTATGGCATCTTCATAGTTGTAACCACCCCAACTCATGAATGCTACTGTTAAATTTTGTCCAAGTGCAAGCTCCCCAGAATCTGTTGAGGAGCTGTCTGCCAAAGGCTGTCCTTTTTGAACCTTTTCACCTTTGCTTACTATCGGAATTTGATTTATACAAGTACCTTGGTTTGATCTCATAAATTTTGTGAGTTCGTATGTATGAATTTCATCATCTTTGTCTATTATTTGGATTTCTTTACTTGTCGATGAGAAGACTACCCCTTCATGGAGAGAAACCAATACTTGCCCACTCTCGGTAGCGACTCGTCGTTCCATTCCTGTGCCTACAAGTGGTGATTCAGGCAAGAGAAGAGGCACTGCCTGCCTTTGCATATTCGATCCCATTAATGCTCTGTTGGCGTCATCGTGCTCCAAGAATGGAATTAAGGAGGTTGATACGCTTACAATCTGGAGAGGAGAAACATCCAAATGACTTAAATTTTGAGGACTTACCTTCTTTACGTCTTCTCCTTCTCGTACTTCTACAGTGTCAGTTGTAATTTGCCCTTTTTGATCAATCATAGTTGTTGCTTGACCAATTATTTTACCTTCTTCCTCGTCAGCAGACATGAATTCTACGTCTTGAGGTTTAAGGGTGATAAACGGTAGCACAGAAACATTAAATGGATCCATTTTTTTTAATTCTTCAAATTCTTTTTCTGCTATATTAGAGCCTGCTTTACAGAGTATTTTTCCTTTATTTTTGATAGTATCCAGAGTCGTCCTTCCAACTATATCTTTGTCTTGAGAACCAATTTTGTTGAATACTCTCCTGTAGGGTGTTTCAATAAAACCGTAATCATTTGTTTTGGCATATGTTGACAAAGATCCCAGAAGGCCAATATTAGGACCTTCGGGAGTTTCAATTGGACATATTCGCCCATAATGAGTTGGATGGACATCTCGTACTT
>PACM01000055.1 GCA_002700125.1 Dehalococcoidia bacterium | reverse complement strand
CCACGGTATCAACCACTTCAACCTCAAATCCACTATGTGAAGTCATTGAGTCTCCGTCAGATACAATTGCATATATTTTATGGTTAATATCAGGGTATTTTACTGCTAGTTTTTTTGAAGCTATTGCCATTCCAACTCCATTTGCGAACCCTTGCCCTAGAGGGCCGGTTGTCGCTTCTACGCCAGAAGTTAAACCAAATTCGGGGTGTCCAGGTGTTATACTGCCATATTGTCTAAATTTTTTTAAATCCTCTATGGACACATCATATCCGGTTAAATGAAGCATTGAATATAACAATGCTGAAGCATGGCCTGCCGACAAAATAAATCGATCTCTATTAATCCATTTTGTATCTTTGGGATTAAAGTTAATGTGATCCCGCCACAGAATGAAAGCTAAAGGGGCAAGGCCCATTGGTGCACCTGGATGACCTGAATTTGCTTTTTGAACCATGTCAATAGATAAAAACCTTATCGTGTTTATGCACTTGGCTTCTATTGTTTCTTCGAAACTCATTTTGCCCCAACAGTGTTTGTTTTCAGTAAATATAGTGAAGATGTTGCTGTAATAAAAAGCTGTGACTTATCTTCGCCTCCAAAAGTACAATTTGCAACTCTTTCTGGCATGTTAATAGCACCTAAGTAGCTTGCAGTATCGTCATAAATATGGATCTTTTGTCCATGAGGATCGCATATAAAAAGATTTCCTTGGATGTCAGATACCATTCCATCAGGAAAACCTCCTTCAATTTCACAGAATATTTGTTCGTTTATTGGCTTTCCTTCATCTGACAACGTGTATCTTTTTACATGATGAGGTTTTGAGAGATCAATTTTACCAGGTGAAGCTGCTCCGCTATCTGCAACATAAAGGAAATTTTCGTTGGGGGAAAACACTATACCATTTGGTTTATCGAAATTATCAAGTATTTTTTCGACAGTCCCATCTTGTAAGACTTTAAATACAAAATTTCCCTCTTGCTCACTAGATGCTTTAGTTCCTTCTTCATTGGTTAATATTCCATAAGGAGGGTCGGTGAACCAAATTGTTCCGTCTTTCTTAACAGCAACATCATTAGGAGAATTGAATTTCTTTTCTTGGTATTTGTCCGCGATAATAGTTATGTGACCATTTTCTTCTTCTCGTATAATTCTTCTGGAACCATGCTGGCATCTTATTAATCTTCCTTCGTTATCTAAGCAATTTCCATTATTGAAACCTGAAGGATCTCTGAAAATTTCTGACAAGTTACTTTTTTGATTATATGAATACATCTTGTTACTTCTCACGTCGCTCCAGATGAGATTGCCTTCCTTCCATACAGGACCTTCAGCCCAAACTGTCCCACTGAACAATTTTTCTAAGCTTGAATCAAAAGGAATTATTTTTTCAAAATTATTTGAAACTGGGATAGTTGACATCAAATTCCTTTACCTAGCTCTATAGTCTGGCGCTACGATTGGAAGTTCGTTGACTACTGTCATATCTTGAAGTCTAGACTTAATCGCTTCACTTATTTGTGGATTGAAGACTAACCCATCATTAATATTACTTGCTCGTGTAGTTATTACTGTAGGTAGTTCTGAGTTATGCCTGCCAACGATTATTTGATAAATCTTTTCTTCAGCCCAATGACTACTTGCTTGAGAGCCCAGATCATCAATTACCAAGAAAGGGCAGTCAATTAGAAAAGAGAGGAATGCTGAAGGATTTTGACTATTAGAAGATGGTTGATTAAAATTCCTTAGTCTTTCAAGAATGTTTGGTAGAAATCCAAAATATAGCGATTGGTATGATTTGAGCCTTTGCCCTGCTATTGCTACAGCTAAATGTGTTTTCCCAACTCCAGTTGGTCCTGTCAGGACAAGCCATCCTTCCAAATTATTAGAGTATTTCTGTACAGTCTCTTTTGCTTCTTCGAGGTTAGAATTTACTGAATCTGTTTTGAATGACTTAAAAGTCATCTTCTTCATCATAGCTGGCGTGATGTCTCCAATGTCTTCTACTTCCCTTAAAATTTGTTTCTGTTTATTGATTACTTCTTCCTTAACACAATCACAGAGAATTAACTTTCCTGAATTTAATCCATTTTCTTCATACCTTGGTTTCACCCAAAGTAGATCATCACAATCAGAACACTTAATCAAGTTTTGACCCTTTCTTTGTTTTTCTTTCTTGCTGCTTTCTTCTNACTTCTTGTAGATATTCTTTTGACCTGAAATAGTCACCTGATTCTGAATTTTCTGTAGTTCGTGATTTAACTCTTTCATGTTTTATATTTTGCCTTTTAGCTCTGTCCATCCAGTTTCTCCACCCAAGCTTCCAAGTCCCTTTTCTTTTCGTCTTTAGTTTTCTTTTTCCACTCCAATAATAAACGAATTTCTTAGCTTCATCTATAATTCTCAATGATTGATAATCTTCATCAATGTCATTTATAAAATTAGAATCTGCTTCAGATATATCTACTTCGTCTAGTCTGTCTAAAATTAGAAGCCATTCAGGTAGTTCTTTTTCCCACAGTAAGCTTTGCTTTTCTTTCATCCAAATTAAACTTTATTTTTAGTTCAACAGTCTCTTATTTTTTGCAGATCTGAATCTTGCAAATTTATCATCGACTGTTAAAGATATAGTACCAATGGGCCCATTCCTATGTTTCGCAACTATAATTTCAGATTGACCCCTGGGATAAGGTTCACCAGCTGATACGGACCTAACCCACTCTTCTTCGGTTACATATTTTTCTTCTCTATGGATGAACGCTACTATATCTGCATCTTGTTCTATACTTCCACTTTCTCTTAGGTCTGATAAAACAGGTCTGTGACTCTGCCTTTGCTCTATAGACCTACTTAGTTGCGAAACNGCTAGAACTGGAACATGAAGATCTCTTGCCATCCCCTTAAGTGCTCTTGATATTTTACTAACTTCTTGGGCTCTATTATTATCACTTATTCCTCGGCCACCATATATTAATTGCATGTAATCAACAACAATAAAATCTAGGCCTTTTTCTTTCTGAAGTCTTTTTGCTTTTGCTCTCATCTCCGAAACTGTTTGAAAAGGTGTATCATCGATTGATATTGATAAGTCAGACAGCCTACCAATTGCTTCTGATATCCGAGCTTCATCAGCGGGCGTAATTAGCCTCTGTCTTATTCTGTTAGTTTCTATCAGGGCTTCAGCAGATAGTAGCCTCATAGCGATCTGATCTCTTCCCATTTCTAAACTGTACATAGCAACCTTATGTCCGTTTCCTGCTACATTTCTGGCTATGTTTAATGCTAGGGTACTTTTACCAATACTTGGACGTGCTGCTAGCACTATCATGTCTGATCTATTCAGTCCTCCAAGAAGGCTATCTAGATCTGAGAACCCAGAGTCTAATGGAGCNGTCATACTTTGGTCAGTATCATCTTCTACTGCTAGATATACGTCTAGAGGTTCTTTTATATGAACAAAGTCACGAGAGTCGTGAAGGTTTCTAATATCGTAGATTATTTCTTCGGCTTGTGATAGTGCTTGGTCTACGTCGGGAGAATCTCCGTATCCAATAGTAGCAATATCTGAGGCTGCATTAATCAATTTTCGAGATGTAGCGGTCCTATGAACAATTCTTGCATAATGTTCTATATGAAGATGTGTAGGAACTTGAGACACTAAATAAGTTAAGTAGCCTCTTCCTCCGTCTATTTCAGGCAGGGAACCTGTTGAATCCAAGTAGTCGCCCAGAGTCTTTTCATCTATTGCTGTGCCACGATCAAGCATTTCTATGCAAGACTGATAGCAAACAGAATGTGCCTTGTTAAAAAAATGTTCTGGCATTAAAAATCCAGAAATTTTTACCACCGAGTCTCCGTCAATGATTATTGAACCTATTACAGCTGTTTCAGCGGCTATATCGTGAGGTGGCAGTTTTTCACCTAGCAAATTATTTATCCTTTTTCTTCAACGTCTTCTTGTGGAACGTCTTCTTGTGGAACGTCTTCTTGTGGAACACTCTCGTCAACAATTTTAACAACTTCTTCTTGTGGAACACTCTCGTCAACAATTTTAACAACTTCTTCTTGTGGAACACTCTCGTCAACAATTTCAACAACTTCTTCCGAGAGAATAACCGTGTCAGATTTGACTGTGATTTTTACTTCACTATCTACTCCTTCAAATAGTTTGATAGGTATAATATAGTCACCTATCATTTTTATAGGATCTTGAATTCTTATTGATCTGCGATCAATGACAACAGACTCTAAGTTTGCTTCGATAGCACTTGATATTTGTGCACTTGTTATTGATCCAAATAATCTTCCCGTTGGACCTGTTTGAGCTACGATATCTAACTTTAGATTATCAATATCTTTTGCTACCTTCTCCCATCTCTGNTTCATGTCAAGTCGCCTTACTTCTGCTTCTTTTTTTAACTTTTCTATTCTTACAATTGATGATTTATTAGCTCGTTCAGCGATTCCTTGAGGGATTAGATAGTTTCTAGCAAACCCTGACTTTACTTCTTTTATTTCTCCTGCCATAGCAGTCGGCAAATTATCTTTTATAAATAAAACTTTCATTTCTGTTTTTATCCTCTAAGGCTTTCCTACTTCGATAAATTTTATATAAACTATTCTTAAGCTATTTATAGATTTAGAATGATTGATAAATAATATATCAGTTACCTAAAAACATAAATAATTTACTTAAACATTAGCTGTCAGGAGCATATATGGCATTTGAATTTATTAATAAAAAGGGAGATCGTAAGCCAAAATTAACTCCCAATATAGAAGATTATAATGATTTTGTTGATCAATTTGATTGGAGTGATGTTTATGAAGAAATTTCTTGGCTACCTGGAGGAGGACTGAATAATGCCTTTGTTTGTATAGACAAGCATGTCCTTGANGGAAAAGGTCAAAAAATAGCTATGATTTGGGAAGGCAAAAATGGAGAGGAAGAAAAGTATACTTTCGAGGAAATGAAATCCCAAACAGACAAATTCGCAAACGTTTTAAAGAGTATTGGGATAGAAAAAGGTGACCGTGTTTTTGTATTTATGGATAGATTGCCGGAATGTTATTTCTCTGTTTTTGGAGGACTTAAGATAGGAGCAATTGTTGGGCCTCTTTTTTCTGCTTTTGGACCNGATCCTGTCAAAGATAGAATGAGTGATTCTGGTGCGAAAGTTCTTGTTACTCAGCCGGAACTTAGAAAAAAAATTGGAGGGATACTAAAAGAATTACCAGATCTTGAAAAAATCATCGTAGTTAATAAGAATGGGCGAGAAGAAAACCCTCTAGTAGGTTCTGACTTGTCTTATGAAGAACTTATGTCGAATGCAGAACCTATTGAATCTATAGAGAATACTTCTCAATATGATTATTCAATTATGCACTATACTTCTGGCACTACCGGTAAGCCTAAAGGAGCACTTCATAGGCATCAATCTATTATTCAACAATTTGCTACTGGTAGGTGGGCTCTTGATTTTAAGCAAGATGATATTTATTGGTGCACTGCAGATCCTGGCTGGGTTACAGGTACTTCTTATGGTATGTTTGCTCCTTGGAGCAACGGCATTACTCAGGTGATTTATGAAGGAGGTTTTTCGGCTACAAAATGGTATGGTGTAATCGAAAAATACAGTGTAAATATCTGGTATACCGCTCCAACTGCGATCAGAATGCTTATGAAAGCTGGCGGGAAGCCAATNCAAGATCGTGACCTTACTTCTTTGAGATTTATAGCAAGTGTTGGAGAACCTTTAAATCCTGAAGCGGTGGTATGGGGTAATGAAAACTATGAAATGCCGATACACGATAACTGGTGGCAAACTGAAACTGGTGCAATAATGTGCGCCAATCTTCCATCAATGCAAATAAGACCTGGAAGTATGGGTAGACCGATGCCTGGTATAGAATTAGCAATACTTGATAAAGATTTAAAAAAACTCCCTGCTAACGAACCTGGAATACTTGCAGTGAAGCCAGGGTGGCCCTCACAATTTTTTGCTTACTGGAAAAATGATGAGCGGTATAATTCAAGATTCAAGAGAGGGTGGTATATAACAGGAGATGAGGCTTATATGGATGAAGATGGATACTTTTGGTTTCAAGGTAGATCAGATGATGTTATCAATACAGCTGGACATTTAGTGAGCCCATTTGAAGTTGAAAGTACCCTCATAGAACATGAAGCAGTAGCTGAAGCAGGCGTTATTGGCATACCCGATAAATTAGCAATGGAAGTTGTTAAAGCTTTTGTATCTTTGAATAATGGGTATGAATGGGATACAGAACTGAGAAGAAACTTGATGAGATTTTGTAGAGACAAATTATCGTCCGCGGTTGCTCCTAGGGATATTGCTTTTGTAGAAACTATGCCAAAAACTCGCAGTGGCAAGATCATGCGACGTTTGTTAAAAGCTAGAGAATTGGGACTACCAGAAGGTGACACGTCAACGCTAGAAGATGACTAGTTGACAGACTTGTACTTTACTTTAATTAATACCCCATCTTTTATGACATCTTTTGGATTAAAGGTAAGATTTCTTATGTGANTAATAGGGTTGCTTTCGAATGAAACAAAGTCTGCAACATAATTTTGNTTTATTCTCCCCGTGTTTTTTTCTATTCTCAGAGCNTCAGCATTAACTGTAGTTATGCTTCTCAGTGCCTTCCAATGGTCAAATCCAAGCCATTCAACATGTGCCCACGCACTGGCCACTGTCTTGTTAAATGCTGCCTTAGACATTCCCATATCTANGGCACCTATAATTTTTACTCCATCCTCATCCANGATCCTAAAAATTTCTATAATTTCTTTCAAGTTTGGCTCTGTCTTGCTTACATTAGGATTTGGCTCTCTTTGNTCTTCTCCACGAATTTTTGATTCGTACTCTAATAGATGCTTTGAAATCGTAGAGTCAACAAATATATTTCGATCGGCCATAATTTTTGAATATTTCTTGTCAAATGAATAAGCTTTTTCTGTAGATTTATCAAACCACCTTCCATGTATAATATTGTGAACCCCCATTTCTACACATGCCACAGTTGATTCTTTAGATAATGTATGNGCACACAAATAAGTGCCGTTACTTTCACAAAACTCTACTGTATCTTTAATAATACTGGGNGAGTATTGAGATATTCTTGGATTTGAGCTTGGCGTAAAATATCCTCCAGAAGCCATTATTTTTATATGAGTCGCACCTAGATTTAATTGATTTTCTATTACCTTAAAAATTTCTTGACTAGAATTTGCAATGGTACCGAAGAACCAGCAATGACCTTGATCTATAGTAATTGGAGTACCAGTAGGTAAGATCTTTGGACCTAATATTTTCCCTCTGTCAATATCTTTTTTGAGATCAAATATTAACTCATTCGGCGCCCCTAAATCCCTCATAGTAGTTACGCCAGATAAAAGCGCTGTATTAGAATTTATCTCTGCTCTTTTTCTTATTTGCTTAGGCGTCTCCTTAAAGTAGAGGTCATAGGCAACTGGTGTTGCAGAGAATTGAACGTGGGCGTGCGTTTCGATAAGCCCAGGCAATAAAAAGCACCGNCCTAAGTCAGTCAGTTCAAACTTACTAATAATTTCAGTGGTAAGTTTGGAGTTATGTATTATTTCTTTTATTGAACTCCCCTCAACTACTACAGAGTGATTTTCGAGCCATCCATCCATTTTTTCATTCGCAATATGAGATGCAGAAAAGATTTTATGTTTTGATATTGTCATTTAATTTATGATTGTTAAACTAATGATAAATTTCATCCATATAAATTACAAAGGAAAAATAAAAATGAAAAAAACAATATATTCTGAATTAGGAATAACCCCAATTATAAATGCTATTGGGAGCGTCACTTTGTTAGGTGGCTCTACTCAACCTTCTGAGGTTGTAAAAGCAATGGACGAAGCTCAAGATATGTATGTTCCAATGGATGAACTGGAAGAGAAAGCAGGAGCATACATAGCAGGTATGTTTGGTGCAGAGTCGTGCTACATAACTTCTGGAGCAGGGTCAGCTCTAACGCTGATAACTGCTGCTTTTATGGCTGGTGATGACGATGATTTAATTGTTCAACTTCCTGATACTACTGGCATGAAAAATGAAATTCTTATTCAATCTCGTCAACGGTATCATTATGAAAGATGTTTGACTTATGCTGGTGCAAAATTAGTTGAATTTGGATCCAAAGAAAAAGTTGCTAAAAGTGACCTGGAAAAAGCTATTGGTGACAAAACAGTTGCAATTCATTATGTTGCAAATGAAACAATTTCTGACCCATACGCATTAACTCTTGAAGATACGATCTCTCTAGCAAAAAAGTTTGATTTACCTGTTATGGTTGATGCTGCTGGACAAATCTATCCTCTTGAGAACCTTTCTAAGTATTCAAACATGGGAGCCGATGCTGTTGCATATGCAGCAAAATATTTTGGGGCTCCACATTCTACTGGCTTTGCGATAGGCACTGAGGACATTATTAGTAAGATAGCACTTCAAAGTTTTATTTCATATGAAATTCGGAGAGTAAGAGGTGTTGGCAGGCCTCAAAAAATTGATAGACAAGAAATAATTGGTGCTGTATCTGCTGCTAAAATTTGGATGAATATGAATCATGAAGANAGATTAGCAAAAGCAGAAAATACTTGTATGCGCATAGCATCATATCTTGAAGGAATTGAAGGANTTGATGTAGAAGTTCAAAAAAATACTATAGGCCATGATCCGCACGGTGTTAGAATTACCCTGACTAGATCAGACGTATCTTTATTACAAGTCCAAGAAAATCTTAAGAATGGGACACCAAGAATTTGGATGCGATGCGATCAAGATATGCAGGGTAATTTTGATGGAACAACTGCACGGATTTCTCCTTTTGGACTTTATGAAGGTGAGGCAGATATTGTTGGAAAGAGATTAGCAGAAGAAATCAATAATCTTTAGAGTTGCGAAAGAATCTTATCTAAATCTTTAGCTATACTATTGAATTCATCCTTTATTGTTTTTGAAGTTAGGCATGCAGGCTTAGTTCCTTGGTTATGTTCACCGTTTAATGAGACAGAACCCAGGAATGGAATGTCGAATTGTTCTGATATCTCCAATCCAGCCCCTGAGCCAAACACTGGACCAGAAAAATTCTCGACAACNCCAACTACATTTTGGTTTAATTTTTTTATCATGTTCACTGATCTTATGGCGTCAAGCTTTGCAACATTTTGTGGAGCAGTAACAATTACAAATCCTTCCAAGTTTAATGTTTGCATAACAGTAAGTGGACCGTCTGAAGTTCCTGGAGGAAGGTCNACTATTAAGTATTCTAATGTACCCCAATGAGTCATTTGCAGAAGTTGATTTATTGCATTTGTAATCATTGGCCCCCTCCAAATTGTTGCCTCTTCTTCATTTTCATGAAAAAAAGACATTGTCATTACCTTTACATCAAATCTGGATGATGGGTGGAATTTCCCGTCTTTTTCATCTTGTCGAGGACCCTCACTTAAATGGATTATATTTGCAACATTAGGGCAGTCTATATCAACATCAAAGATCCCTACTGACTTTCCCATTGCAGATAAAGAACATGCAAGGTTTACAGCTACGGTTGTTTTGCCTACCCCGCCTTTACCACTGTACACACCGATTTTATTTTTGATTGAGGATACACNGGAAGTAATTTCTTTCCTTCTCTGGAAGTTTTCTCTGACTTGAACTAAACGTGCTTCCTCCGAAGGAGTTAACTTTCTCTTGGAGGACATGATTTAATCTATTCCAAGAAGTTTCTTGCCATCTTCAGTTATGTTGTCTGGACTCCAAGGAGGTTCGAAAACTAAGTCAACAGTTACATCTTCGACTCCTTCAAGTTCAGCTATAGCCCATTCCGCTTGTTGAGCAATATAAGGCCCCATTCCACATCCAGCGGCTGTGAGTGTCATTTTAACTGCAACATCACCTTCATCTATNCCGACATCATATATTAAGCCTAAGTCAACTATATTAACTGGTATTTCAGGGTCNTAAACTTCTTTTAAGGCTTCGAANATTTTTTCTTTATCCAATGTTATTGTCATNNTAAAGCTATTATAATATATCTATACTCGAAAAATAAATTTTTACCTAATCTTTATTTTTCTTATCTCTGAAATTTCATCTCTGATCATTGCGGCTTTTTCAAATTCCATGTTCTTTGCGCAAGCCTTCATTTCTTTTTCAAGATTTTTAATTAGTTTTTGAAATTCGTATTTGGTCAGATCGTTAAATTCTTCATGTCCAGATTTATCATTTTCTTTTTCTTTTATTCTGTCTGTAAGGTCTTTTATAGAGGAGGTAACAGTTTGTGGCTCAATCTTATTTTTAATATTGAATTCATTTTGTAATAATCTTCTTTTCGATGTTTCAGATATTGCATTTTTCATAGAATCAGTCTCTTGATCAGCGTACATAACAACTTCTCCATTTAAATGTCTTGCTGCTCTTCCAATCGTTTGTATTAAAGAAGTAGAAGACCTTAGGAATCCTTCCTTATCTGCATCCAATATTGCAACTAAACTTACTTCGGGTAGATCTAAACCTTCTCTCAACAAATTAATCCCTACTACAACATCATATATTCCTTTTCTAAGATCCCTTAAAATTTCAATGCGCTCCAATGTGTCAATCTCTGAATGCAGATAATGGGTTTTTATACCCATTTCAATTAAGTATTCAGAAAGTTCTTCAGCCATCCTTTTCGTTAAGGTAGTAACTAAGACTCGCTCTTTAATTTCTATCCTTTTATTAATTCTTGTTATTAAGTCGTCAATCTGGTTTTTTGAAGGGCAGATTTCAATTTTTGGGTCTAGCAATCCCGTTGGCCTCATAATTTGGTGAGTTCTTTTTTCTTCTTTATCTTTTTCATAAGGACCAGGNGTAGCAGAAACGTATACAATTTGATCAATTTTTACTTCAAATTCTTGAAAGTTCAAAGGCCTATTGTCTATTGCAGATGGTAATCTAAATCCGTACTCTACTAANGTTTTCTTTCTTGAATANTCTCCGGCGTGCATTCCTTTGATTTGAGGCAGAGTGATATGGCTTTCATCAATAAATACAACGAAATNTTCTGGAAAGTAGTCCAATAGTGTAGGAGGTGGGGATCCTTGCTTTCTTCTTCCTATGTGACGGGAATAATTTTCTATCCCTGGGCAGCTTCCAGTTTCTCGAAGCAAGTCTAAATCAAATCGTGTTCTTTGTTCTAATCTTTGTGCTTCTACAAGCTTGTCTTCGCTTTTTAAAAGACTGAGATGATCCTTTAATTCATCTTCTATATCACTAATTGCAATATGTAATCTTTCTTTTGTGGTGACCCAATGCTTAGCGGGAAAGATTTCAACTGTATTCTGGTTATTTAAGACCTCTCCTGTTAAAGGATCCACTGACGATATCTTTTCAACCTCATCACCCCAGAATTGTATTTTGGTTACCAAATCTTCATCAGAAGGTATTACTTCTATAGAGTCTCCTCTGAACCTNAAGGTGCCACGTTGTAGGTCTATCTCGTTTCTAACATATTGCATCGATACTAAGTTTCTTATGAGTTCTCTTTGACTATATTCAGCGCCTCTTGTAAGGGACACTTTCAGATCTCGATATTCGTCTGGATTGCCTAATCCATAGATACAGGAAACTGAGGCAACTATTACTACATCTTTCTTAGTCAATAGATCATTTGTAGATGCNTGTCGTAGTTTTTCAATTTCCTCATTAATATCAGCCTCTTTTTCAATATAGGTGTCAGATCGAGGAACATATGCTTCTGGTTGATAATAATCGTAATACGACACAAAATAGTGAACATTTGTTTTAGGAAGAAAATCTTCAAATTCAGTTGCCAGTTGTGCAGCCAGAGTTTTATTGTGAGCAATGATGAGAGCTGGGCGCTTAATTTCTGAAATTACACTAGCCATTGTGTACGTCTTCCCGCTACCAGTAACCCCCAGAAGAGTTTGTCTTTTTATATCAGAACTTAAATATTGTGAGATATTATTTATAGCTTGCTTTTGGTCGCCTTTAGGTTTGAATTTTTTGTTAATTTCGTAGGAATTCATCAGGCTTGCTGGAATTCTGTCACTAGATCTCCTGTAATATTAAGGTTAGAAAAAACCTTCTGTATATCATCTAAATCTTCTAGCTTTTCGAGAAGTTTTAAAGTTTTAAGCGCGACTTTTTTTTCTACTGCGGCAAATGCATTGGGAATTAGTTCTATTTCTGATCTTCTAATTTTTATTGTATCGGAAGTTTCAAGTGACTTTCTAACTGTTTCAAATCCTTGATATGTAGTATAAAAAGATACTTCTTTGCCTTCCACTTCTACATCGATAGCTCCGGCATCAATTCCTACTATCGATATTTCGTCAATTAACTCCTCATCAGTTTCTACATCAATAACTCCTTTAGTTTCAAAATTCCAAGAGACTGACCCTGTTTCTGCCAAATTCCCTCCGTTCTTTGAGAAGCAGGACCTTACCTCTGCAGCAGTTCTATTTTTGTTATCAGTTAAAGCTTGAACAATAAAAGCAGTTCCTCCAGGGCCGTATCCTTCATAAGTTATCTCTTCAAAGCGTAAACCTTCAGAATCTTCTCCTGAGCCCTTCTTGATACTCCTATCGATATTATCTCCGGGCATATTGCCATCTTTGGCGTTTTGTATGGCTAATCTAAGCCTATAGTTTGTTTCAGGATCAGATCCTTCTCGTGCAGCAATAATTATTTCTTTGCTTAATTTAGTGAACAGTTTGCCTTTTTTCGCATCGAGAGCACCCTTTTTATGCTTGATAGTGCTCCATTTGGAATGACCTGACATTAAATTACCTCTGGCATAATGATCTGTATTATCTTTTTTTCTTTGTTAAAGTTTTTAATAAATTGAGGAGTATTGGCGACAAGTAACTCCTTCCCATCATTTAAGGATATAACATAAACTTCATTCCCGCCGGTTTCGATTATTTGTTCCAAAATTCCTATTGTTTTGCCAGATGAGCTAACCTTAGAACCTATTATCTCTGCATGATAAAATTTTCCTTCAGGCAACTTTGAGAGATCACTTTCTGCTATGTAGAGCTCATGCTGTGACAATTTTGATGCATTTTCTTTGTTGTTTATTCCTTTAATCTTAATAATAGTCTGATTGGCATTATCTTTAACGTATTCAAGTTGAAAGGATTTTGATTTTATCCAGATATTGGTAGTTCTATAAATGTTACCAATTGTTGAGGAATGCTGTTTGAATTTAAGTTCACCCTTTAAACCAAAAGGTCTTTTTATTATGCCAATTTCAACTAGGTTTTTTTGACTGGAGTCAGTCAATACTGAGTCTTATTATTTGATTTCTTTTTACTGCCCCCACCCTGAGTATTGATCTGATAGCTCGGGCAACCTGACCTTTTCGTCCGATAATTCTACCTTTGTCTTCTTCG
The DNA here is from genome assembly GCA_002700125.1 of Dehalococcoidia bacterium. Lineage (GTDB taxonomy): Bacteria > Chloroflexota > Dehalococcoidia > Lucifugimonadales > Lucifugimonadaceae. The sequence continues at coordinate 227 of PACM01000055.1, read as the reverse complement.
TGGAGTATTAAGCGTAATTGAACAACGCCATCTTCATTTATTTCTTCTTCCACAGACACGTCTTCAGGATTGCTTGCTATAGCTTTTGCTATATATTCAACCATCGGGGCTAAACTTTCTTCACTCATTACTTATTTTCTTCCTTTGCTTCTTCTTCAGGAGCATCTTGAACTTCTTCTGCAGCAGGTTCTTCCTTTGCTTCTTCTTCAGGAGCATCTTGAACTTCT